>JBBRZP010000021.1:0-30886 GCA_038236565.1 Burkholderiales bacterium
AGGCTCGGCGCCTCGAGGATGTCGTTGCGCTGCTGGTAGATGACCTTGCGCTGGTCGTTGGCGACGTCGTCGTACTCGAGCAACTGCTTGCGCACATCGAAGTTGCGCGCCTCGACCTTCCTCTGCGCGCCCTCGATCGAGCGCGTGACGATGCCGGCCTCGATCGCCTCGCCGTCGGGCATCTTCAGGCGCTCCATGATCGCGCGCACGCGGTCGCCGGCGAAGATGCGCATCAGCGAGTCGTCGAGCGAGAGATAGAAGCGCGACGAGCCGGGATCGCCTTGCCGGCCCGATCGGCCGCGCAACTGGTTGTCGATCCGGCGCGACTCGTGACGCTCGGTGGCGATGATGCGCAGGCCGCCCTGCTTCACCACCGCTTCGTGCAGCCCTTGCCATTCGTCGGCGAGCTTGCGGGCACGGGCGAGCTTGTCGTCGGCGACGATCGCCTCGTCGGCATCGATGATCTTCACCTGGTTCTCGACGTTGCCGCCGAGCACGATGTCGGTGCCGCGACCGGCCATGTTGGTGGCGATCGTGATCACGCCGGGCCGGCCGGCCTGGGCGACGATGCCGGCTTCCATCGCGTGCTGCTTGGCGTTGAGCACCTGGTGCGGCAACTTCGCCTTCTGCAGCAGGCCCGAGATCAGCTCGGAGTTCTCGATCGACGTCGTGCCGACGAGCACCGGCTGGCCGCGCGTGTGGCAGTCGCGGATGTCCTCGATCACGGCCTCGAACTTCTCGCGATTGGTCTTGTAGACGAGGTCGAGCTCGTCCTTGCGGATGGTCGGCAGGTTCGGCGGGATCACGACGGTCTCGAGGCCGTAGATCTCCTGGAACTCGTAGGCCTCGGTGTCGGCCGTGCCGGTCATGCCGGAGAGCTTGCCGTACATGCGGAAGTAGTTCTGGAACGTGATCGAGGCGAGCGTCTGGTTCTCGCTCTGGATCGGCACGCCTTCCTTGGCCTCGACGGCCTGGTGCAGGCCGTCGCTCCAGCGCCGGCCGGTCATCAAGCGGCCGGTGAACTCGTCGACGATCACGACCTCGGGCTGGCCGTCCTCGCCCTTCTGCACGACGTAGTGCTGGTCGCGGTTGTACAGATGCCGTGCGCGCAGGGCCGCGTACACGTGATGCATCAAGGTGATGTTGGCCGGGTCGTACAGGCTCGCACCCTCGACCAGCAGGCCCGCTTCGCGCAGCAGGTCTTCGGCACGCTCGTGGCCGTCTTCGGTGAGGAAGACCTGGTGCGTCTTCTCGTCGACGGTGAAGTCGCCGGGATCGATCACGCCTTCGCCCGTGCGCAGGTCGAGCTCGCCGATCTGCTTCTTCATCTTCGGCACGACGCCGTTGATGCTCACGTACATCTCGGTGTGGTCTTCGGCTTGGCCGCTGATGATGAGCGGCGTTCGCGCCTCGTCGATCAGGATCGAGTCGACCTCGTCGACGATGGCATACGAGAGGCCACGCGCGACGCGGTCGGCCGTGTCCTGGACCATGTTGTCGCGCAGGTAGTCGAAGCCGAACTCGTTGTTCGTGCCGTAGGTGACGTCGGCCGCATAGGCGGCCTGCTTGTCCTCGCGCGACATCTGCGGCAAGTTGACGCCGACGGTGAGGCCGAGGAAGGTGTAGAGACGCCCCATCCACTCGGCATCGCGCCGGGCGAGGTAGTCGTTGACGGTGACGACGTGGACGCCCTTGCCGGTGAGCGAGTTCAGGTAGACGGGCAAGGTCGCCATCAGCGTCTTGCCTTCCCCCGTGCGCATCTCGGCGATCTTGCCGGCGTTGAGCACCATGCCGCCGATCAGCTGGACGTCGAAGTGGCGCATCTTGAGCGAGCGCTTGCTCGCTTCGCGCACTGCGGCAAACGCCTCGGGCAGGATCGCGTCGAGCGATTCACCGCCGGCCACGCGCGTGCGGAACTCGACCGTCTTGGCGCGCAACTCGGTGTCGCTCATCGTCTCGAACGACGGCTCGAGCGCGTTGACCTTGATCACGACCTGGCGGAATTGCTTCAGGAGCCGGTCGTTGCGGCTGCCGAAGATCGAGGTGAGAAGCTTGGGCAACATGCTGGTCGGAAGGTGGAGCGGGTGTCGACCCGCCGTGAACTCGGTGCGCCGGCAGGGCGGAATTGCGGCCGGCCGCGCCGAATGCAAGCGACGCCCGGCCGGCCGGTGGCCGGCGGAACCGCGCATTTTACCCGTCGACCCCGGGATCGATAGACTCGACCGGTGAGCAGGAAGCCCGTCTCCCCGAACCTTGCTGCGCAGGGCATCGCCGACGCCCTGCGGGCGAGCGCCCCGCTGGCCCGGCTCGGCGAGCGGATGCGGCTGTCGAACGCCTACTTCGACGCTGTCCGGCCTGGCTTTCCCGGGGGCCTGTCAGCATACGTCCAGGCCGGGCCGGTCGACGAGGAAGGCTGGTCGCTGCTCTGCGCCAACGCGTCGGTCGCGGCCAAGCTGCGCCAGCTCGTGCCCCACCTGGAGCAGCGGCTGAGGGATGGCGGCCACGCCGTCGCGGCGATCCGGATCAAGGTGCAGCCGCGGTGACGGTCCGCACGCATGGAACAGCGGGCCGCCGTCGGCATCGCATGCCCGCCGCCCGGCGGCGCCGGCGCGCCGGCTGACAATATCGTTTTGAACCAATCGTGTCGGCGCCACTCGGTGCTGAAGCGTTTCGAAAGGCATGAACATGAATCGTCGCGACTTCTCGGCTACCTTCCTCGGCACCGGCCTCTCGGCCAGTGCCCTTCTCGCCTGGCCCTCGGCCCGCGCCCAGGGCCCCGAGCCCGTCGAAGGCCGGGAGTTCACCAAGATCGCGCCGCCGCAGCCGCAGACGGCAAGCGGCAAGATCGAGGTGCTCGAGTTCTTCTCGTACGCCTGCCCGCACTGCAGCGCCTTCGAGCCGACGATCGAGGCCTGGGCCAAGACGCTGCCGGCCGACGTCGTCCTGCGCCGGGTGCCCGTGTCCTTCCTGATGAACGCCGACAACTTCCAGCACGCCTACTACGCGCTCGAGACCATCGGCGCCGTCGAGGCGATGCAGATGAAGATCTTCCGCGCCATCCACGTCGACCGCCAGCGCCTGGAGAAGCCCGAGGACATCGCCGCCTTCGTCGGCAAGAACGGCGTCGACGCCAACAAGTTCATGGCCGCGTTCAAGTCGTTCTCGGTCGCGACCTCGGTCTCGCGGGCCAAGAAAATGGTCGCCGACTACAAGGTCGAGAGCGTGCCGCTGCTCACCGTCGCAGGCCGCTACGCCACGTCGCCGGCGCTCGCCAACGGCGGGCCGCAGTCGCTCGCCGTCGTCGACGCGCTGGTGCAGCGCACGCGCAAGGGCTAGGGCCTGCGCCTCACCGGCGCGAGCCCTCCCGCAGTGCCGACGGGCCCCAAGCGCTTGTCGTCGCGTCCCGGCGCGAGACCGCTCGTCCTCGTCGCCCTCGCCTGCTCGGCCGCGCTCGCCGGCGCGCCGCAGGCACGCGCCGCCGACGCCGACGACACGACCGGCCCGACGGGCGCGGAAGCACGGCAGGCGCACGTGCGCCTGGGCATCGAGCGCGTCAGGTTCCCGGGCGACGAGCACGTCGGCATGGTGGGCACCACCTATCTCGTCGACATCGGACGCGACACCGGCCTCTCGCTCGGGCCGGCGGTCTACGGCGCGATCACGGGCAAGCGCGGCGGCTTCTTCACTTTCGGTGGCGAAGCCGCCTGGCGCACGCGGCTGATCGGGCCGCTCGCAACCGAGATCGGGCTCTATGCCGGCGGCGGCGGCGGCGCGGCCGCGCCGCAGGGCGGCGGACTGATGCTTCGCCCTCACGCCGACCTGCTCTGGGTCAACGACGGCTACGCCTTCGGCGTCAGCGTATCGAAGGTGAAATTCCCGAACGGGCAGATCGACAGCACGCAGATCGGCCTGGTGTTCGACGCCGGCACCGACTTCAACTTCGTGCCCGCACGCCGCCTCGGCGCGCCGGTGCAGTCGGGCGGTCGCACCGGCATCGGCTTCGACCGCATGGAGATCGTGCTCGGCACCTATCTCACCCGGCGTTCGCTCGTGCTCAACGACGGCAATCCGTCGCCGCGCACCATCCGCACGCTCGGCGTGCGCGCCGAGCGTGGCTGGGGCCGCAACGCCTACTGGGGCGTGGAAGCGAGCGGCGCGGCGCAGTCGGGCGTCGCCGGCTACGCCGAGTACCTGGTGACGGCCGCCATCGAGGACACGCTCGTCAAGGGCATCGTCGATGCGGGCGCGCGCATCGGCTTCGGCATGTCCGGCGGCGGCAACATCCCGGTCGGCGGCGGCGCGCTCGCCAAGGCGTCGGTCTATGGCCTCGTGCGCGCGAGCGAGAACCTCGCCGTGTCGCTCGAAGGCGGTGTCGCGAGCTCGATGGGCGCCGGCAAGTTCCGCGCGGGGAGCCTCGGCGTCGGCGTGGTGTGGGCCTTCGACGCGCCGGCCGGCAACCAGGTCGCCGCGCGCGCGGTGCGCAACGACTTCAGCTTCGGCGTCGAGCAGTTCAACGCGGCGCGGCGCGACGGCAGCACGCGCCTCCTGCAGGCCGACGTGCTGAAGATCGATCGCTTCGTGACGCCGAACGCATACCTCACGGGCCAGGTCCACAGCGCGGTCGCGGGCGGCGCGGGCGGCTACTCGGCGGCGCTCATCGGTGCCGGGTGGCTGCAGCCGCTCGGCCCGTTCCTGCACGTCGGCGCCGAGGCCCTGGCCGGCGCATCCGGCGGCGGCGGCGTCGACAGCCACGGCTTCATCGGCCAGGCGCAGGGCTTCGTCGGCTGGCAGGCGACGCCGGCCATCGCCGTGCGCGTCGGCGGCGGGCGCATCAAGGCCGGACGCGGTCCGCTCGCGGGCAACGTCGTCAACGCGCTCGTCACCTTCACTTATGGCGTGTCGTCGGGCGGCTGAGGCCGCGCCGGGCTAGGTCGGCGCGCGACCCGACCGCAGTCGAACGATGGCGCGCACGCCGCGGCCGTCCGGTCCGGCATCGAGCGCGAGGCTGCCGCCCATCAGCTCGGCGTAGCGCGACGCGATCGCCAGCCCCAGGCCGGCGCCGGCGCCGAGCTTCACGCCAGCCAGGCCCTGGGTCCAGCGCTGCGTCATGCTGTCGCGATGCTCCGCGGCCAGCCCCGGGCCGTTGTCGGTGACTGCGATCAGCACGTCGGGGTCGTGGCGCTCGATCTCGACAGTCACCGTCGCCGGAACGGCGCCACGGCCGTAGCGCAAGGCGTTGTCGACGAGATTCGCGAGCACGCCTTCGAGCAGCACCGGCGACGCCTCGGCCGAGATCGGCACGTCGAGCCCCGCCGCGCCGAGGTCGACGCCGACGGCATCGGCACGCGCGACGAACGAGAGCAGGACGCGACGCACGAGTTCGTCGACACGCACCGTCTCGAGCTTGACGCTGTCGCGCGCCTCGTCGGCGAGCGCGAGGGCGAGGAGCTGGTCGACGAGCCGGCTCGCCCGCTCTTCGCTCTGCACGATGCGCTGCAGCTGCTCGCGCCAGACCTCCGGCTCGCCGCGCGCGAGGCCGTACTCGGCGAGCGCGCGGATGCCGGCCAGGGGCGTGCGCAGGTCATGGGCGACGTTGCCCGAGAACTCGCGCTGCGCCTGCACGCCCTGGCCGACGCGCGCGAGCAGCGAGTTCACGGCGTCGCGCAGCTTCTCGACGTCGCTCGAGATCGGCGCGCCGCCGATCGGATCGAGGTCGCTCGAGTGGCGCCGGTCGAGCTCGCGCTGCAGGTCGCCGAGCGGCTGCAGCTCGCGCGCGATCAGCCGCCACAAGTACACGCCGAGCACAAGCAGGAGGCCGAGCTGCGGCAGGAGCGACCGCTCGAGCAGGCCGCGCAGCAGACGGTCGCGCATGCGCGTCGTTTGCGCCATCACGACGGTGAACGGCTCCTTGGCGTCGACGCGCAGGACGACGATGCGCACCGGCACGTCCGCAAGGTGGCCATCCGCAAACCCGGTGCGGTCGAGGACGAGCGCGGTCGAGCCGACGATGTCGGCATTGCTCGCGAGAATGCGTCCGGCCGCATCGTGGACGGCGAAATACTCCTTCTCCTCGGTGTCGAAGAGGACGCTGCTGATCTCGCGCGGCGAGAGGTTGAGCGTCAGCGTTCCGTCGCGGCCCGCGACGTTGCCGGCGATCGCATACGCGTCGTCGAGCAGGGCGCGATCGAAGGCCCGGCCGGCGAGCACCCACGACAGCGAGAACGCCGCGCCGCTGCCGATCGACCACGTGATCGCGAGAGCGGGCAGGACGCGCCAGAGCAGGCGCGAGCGCAGCGTGCGCCGCGTCGCCACGGGCGCGTCGATCTCAGGCATCGGGCAAGCGATCGGGCTCGATGAGGTAGCCGAGGCCGCGCAGCGTGCGGATCGTCGAGCCGCTGCCGACGAGCTTCTTGCGCAGGCGCGAGACGAATGCCTCGAGCGCGTTGGCGCCGAGGTGGTCGTCGAAGCCCGAGAGCTTGTCGGAGAGCGTCTTCTTGCTGACGACCCGGCCCGGCGGCGTCAGCAGCTCGACGAGCACGTCGTGCTCGCGC
The DNA here is from genome assembly GCA_038236565.1 of Burkholderiales bacterium. Classification (GTDB taxonomy): domain Bacteria; phylum Pseudomonadota; class Gammaproteobacteria; order Burkholderiales; family Burkholderiaceae_C; genus Schlegelella_A. The sequence continues at coordinate 6,552 of JBBRZP010000021.1, forward strand.
GCCGGCAGCTCGAGCTCGAGCTCGATCTCCGCAGTGCCGCTGCGGATGAAGAAGCGCCCTGCCGCGCGCTGCAGGCGCAGCCGTCCGACCTCGGCGACGTCTTCGGCGCCGTGGACGCGCCGCGCGAGCGCGCGCAGGCGCGCCGCAAGCTCGCCGAGCTCGAAGGGTTTGCCGAGGTAATCGTCGGCGCCGGCGTCCAGCCCGGCGATGCGCTCGTCGGTGCGGTTGCGCGCAGTGAGCACGAGCACCGCCGAGCGGTCTCCGCGGGCGCGCGCCGCGCGCAAGGCGACCAGGCCACTGCCGTCGGGCAGATTGAGATCAAGGACGACGGCATCGAAGCCCTGCACGCTCCAGACGTGGCTCGCCTCCTCCAGCGTCCACGCGCTGTCGACGCGGCTGCCGGCGTCCTCGAGGCTGGCGCGGATCACGGCGTGCAGCACCGTGTCGTCTTCGACGAGAAGGATTCGCATCGCAACGTTGGCCGCGGGTCAGGATGCCGTCAGGTGATGCATGGGATAACTCCGAACGAGCATACGACAGCACCGGCGCGCTCTGGCCGGCCGCGATCGATGCGCGACCTCCACTGCCGGCCCCCCCCATGAACTCAGAGCTCTTCAAGGACATCGTCGGCATCCTGCGCGACAAGTTCGAGGTCGACACCGCGACCCTGCGGCCCGACACCACGCTCGAGACCCTCGGCCTCGACTCGCTCACGCTGATGGAGTTCGTGTTCGCGGTCGAGGACCAGTACTCGGTCCGCGTGCCCGAAGACAAGCTCGACCCGCGTCAGAGCGGCATCACGCTCGAGCACCTGGTGCAGCTCCTTGAAGACGAGCGGCGCAAAGCGCCGTCGACGTCGCAAGCCGAGACCGCGTGAGCGCCGTGGCGTCCGCGCCGCCGGCGACAGCGCCGCGGTGGACGGTGCTGTGCGACTTCGATGGCACGGTCTCGCCGACCGACGTCACCGACTCGCTCCTCGCCCGTTTCGCCCGCGACGGCTGGCAGGAGCTGGAGCGCAAGTGGGTGGCTGGCCTGATCGGTGCGCGCGCCTGCATGGCCGGCCAGATCGCGCTGATCGACTGCAGCCGCGAGGAGCTCGACGCGCACCTCGCGCAGATCGCCATCGATCCCGGCTTCGACGCGTTCGTCGCCGCCGTGCGTGCGTCGGGCTCGTCGCTGGCGATCGTCAGCGACGGCCTCGACCGCGCGATCCTGTCGATCCTCGGCCGCGCCTCGGTGCAGGGCGTGCCGGTGTTCGCGAGCCGGCTGGTGCAGACCGGCCCGCGCAGCTGGAAGCTCGAATTCCCGCATGCACGCGACGACTGCGTCAGCGCCGGCGCGACCTGCAAGTGCGCGCGCGCGAACGCTGGGCGCGATCGTCCGGTGATGATGGTCGGCGACGGCGCGTCCGACTTCTGCGTCGCGGCCGCATCCGACGTCACGCTCGCGCGCGGGCGGCTGCTCGCGCATTGCGCCGACGAAGGCATCGCCCATCGGCCCGCTGCGAATTTCGCCGAGGCGCTCTGCGCATGGCACGAGCTCACGCGGGAACGACCGGTTCCGGTCTCCCCGATTCACGAGAAACAGGCGATCCGATGACCGAGACCGAACTCCTGGCCGACGAGGCCCGCTACTGCTCGTTCGGCGACACGGTGCACTACGTCGAGCCGCCGAAGATCTTCGAGCGCTGCGAGGGCAGCTATCTGTTCGACCGCCGCGGCGTGCCGTACCTCGACCTGCAGATGTGGTATTCGGCCGTGAACTTCGGCTACGCCAACAAGCGCCTCAACGACGTGATGAAGCGCCAGCTCGACACGCTGCCGCAGGTCGCGAGCCAGTACCTGCATCCGACCAAGATCGAGCTCTCGAAGGCGATCGCCGAGGACGCGCAGCGCAAATGGGATCGTGCCGGCCGCGTCCACTTCAACGTCGGCGGCTCGCAGTCGATCGAGGATTCGCTCAAGCTCGTGAGGAACGCGAGCAACGGCAAGAGCCTGATGTTCGCGTTCGAGGGCGGCTATCACGGACGCACGCTCGGCGCCTCGGCGATCACCTCGAGCTACCGCTATCGGCGCCGCTTCGGCCACTTCGGCGAGCGCGCGCAGTTCGTGCCCTTCCCTTACCACTTCCGCGGCGGCAAGAGCATGACGAAGGAGGAGTACGGCGAGCACTGCGTGCGCCAGTTCGAGCGCCTGTTCGAGACCGAATACAACGGCGTCTGGGACGCCAAGGCCGGGCAGTGCGAGTACGCGGCGTTCTACGTGGAGGCCGTGCAAGGCACCGGCGGCTACGTGATCCCGCCGCCGAACTTCTTCCAGGGCCTGAAGCGCGTGCTCGACCGCCACGGCGTGCTGCTCGTCGTCGACGAGATCCAGATGGGCTTCTACCGCACCGGCAAGCTCTGGGGCATCGAGCACTTCGGCGTCGTGCCCGACATCCTCGTCTTCGGCAAGGCGCTCACCAACGGCCTCAATCCGCTCGCGGGCCTCTGGGCGCGCGAGGAGCTGATCTCGCCGAAGGTCTTCCCGCCCGGCTCGACGCACTCGACCTTCGCGTCGAACCCGCTCGGCACGGCGATCGGCCTCGAAACCATGAAGATGCTCGCGGAGACCGACTACGAGTCGATGGTGATGCGCTCGGGGGCGCACTTCCTCGAAGGCCTGAAGGCGCTGCAGAAGCGCCATCCGGAGATCGGCGACGTCGACGGCCTCGGCCTCGCGCTGCGCGCCGAGATCTGCGAGGCCGACGGCTTCACGCCAAGCAAGCGGCTGGTCGACAGGATGGTCGACATCGGCCTGTCGGGCGAGCTTCTCAACGGCCGCGAGAAATGCGGTCTGGTCCTCGACATCGGCGGCTACTACAAGAACGTCATCACCTTCGCACCGTCGCTGCACATCACGGGCGAGGAGATCGACCTCGGCATGAAGTTGCTCGACCAGGTGCTGACGCAGGCCAGGCGCGAGGTCGGCACGTCGTCGTGAGCGGCGCGGAGGTCAAGTCGCTCGACTTCCTGTGGCCCGGGGGCCGCTCGGGCGTCCTTCTGATCCACGGCCTGACCGGCACGCCGACCGAGATGCGTTTCGTCGCGCGCGGCCTGCACGAGGCCGGCTTCACCGTGCGCGCCGTGCAGCTCGCCGGACACTGCGGCGGCCCCGACGACCTCGTCGCGACCGGCTGGCGCGACTGGTTCCGAAGCGTCGACGTCGCGGCGACCGAGCTGCGCCGGCAGGTCGATCATCTCTTCGTCGCCGGTCTGTCGATGGGCGCGCTGCTCGCGTTGAAGCTCGCGATCGACCGGCCGGACGAAGTCGACGGCGTCGGCCTCTACGGCACGACATTCCGCTACGACGGCTGGGCGGTCCCGACCGTCGCCAGGCTCTCGTTCCTCCTGCCTCTCGCGTGCCGGATCGGCTTCGGGCGCGAGCGCGTCTTCATGGAGACGTTTCCGTTCGGCATCAAGAACGAGCGCATCCGGAACTGGATCGTCGGCAGCATGCTCGCAGGCGACAGCCGCGCCGCCGGCCTGCCCGGCAACCCGTGGCCGTCGCTGGCCGAGTTCGTCCAGCTTTCGCGCCATGTGCGACGCCGGCTCGCGTCGGTGCGCGCGCCCTGCCTCGTCGTCCACTCGACCGACGACGACATCGCCGGCCTCGGCAACGTCGCCGTCATCGAGGCGAAGGTGAGCGCGCCGGTCGAGAAGGTGCTGCTCGACGACAGCTACCATATGGTCACGGTCGACCAGCAGCGCGATGTCCTGATCGCGCGCTCGGTGCGCTTCTTCGAGCGCCTGGCCGTAGGACAGGTGGCCGTTCGACCGGATGCCGACCCGTCAATAAGTCACACCTAAGTGTCGTTTGTCAGAGTTGGGGCGAGTTGCGGAGCGTGCGATGACCGCCCCCCACCCTGACCACGACTGAGATGAACATCCCGAGACTCTTCGATCGAGCGAAGCGACTGACCGGCAGCGACGGGCTGACGGCGAGAACCCTGGGCGTGAGCCCGAAGCGCGTCAGCGAATGGCGCAATGGGCATCGGCCGTGCCCGGCCGAGGTTCAGGACAAGCTCTGCGTGATCTCGCGCCTGAGCGACAGTGAAATCGCCAGGCACGTCATCCAGCGCGCGGGCATGACCCGACGGCCGGCGCTCGCGAACGTCCGCCAGACACAGGAGTTTGCGTAAGCTACACCCCTTTGTCTTGGCGAGTGCCATCGGCCGGTCATGAGAGTGCTGCTCGTCGAAGACGATCCGATGTTGGGCCAGGCAGTCGTCCAGGCCCTGCGTGACGCCTCCTATGCAGTCGACTGGCTGCGCGACGGCCAAAGCGCCTCCGCGGCGCTGGCCCACCACGGCTTCGCGGTCATCCTGCTCGATCTCGGGCTGCCGCTGCGCGACGGACTCGACGTCCTGCGCGACCTGAGAGCGCGCGACGATTCGACGCCGGTACTCGTGATCACCGCCCGCGACGCCGTCGACCAGCGCATCGAAGGCCTGGATCGCGGCGCCGACGACTACCTGGTCAAGCCTTTCGCCGTGGGCGAGCTGCTCGCGCGGATGCGCGCGCTCGGACGGCGCCGCGTCGGCGCCGCGGCGCCGGTGCTCGGCAACGGCGTCCTGGCCCTCGACCCGCTGTCGAAGTCGGTCACGCTGTCGGGCACGCGGCATTCGCTCTCCAACCGCGAGTTCGCGCTGCTGCGCGAGCTGCTGGTCCGACCGGGCGCGGTGCTGTCGCGCGCCGAGCTGGAAGACCGGATCTACGGCTGGGGCGAGGAAGTCGAGAGCAACGTCATCGAGTTCATCATCCACTCGCTGCGCAAGAAGCTCGGGCCGGAGAGCATCCGCAACGTGCGCGGACTCGGCTGGATGGTCGAGCGCGCGGCGCAGGCGGCGGAAGACGCGCGATGAACACGTCGCTGCGCCGGCGCCTCTTCGCCTGGCTTGGCGCGTGGATCCTGGTCGTCGGCGTGCTCGCCGCGGCCCTGGCGTTCGCGATCGAGTACGGCGCGGCCAACAAGCTGCAGGACACCCAGCTCAAGCAGATCGCCGCGGTGCTCGCGCTCAATCCGCTGCCGGCGACGGCGCTGCCGTTCGCATCGAAAAGTCCGGAAGACAGCGAGCGCCACCTCGTGATCAAGCGGCTCGGAACGACCGCGCCGGACGTCGACGCCGGGACCGGCCTGGCGCTGGCCGAGCCGCTCCATCCCGGCTTGCAGACAATCCAGCAGGGCGAGGTCCAGTGGCGCGCCATCGTCAGCCAGGACGCGGTCGGGCAGCGGTTCGCCGTCGCGCAGCACATGGCCCAGCGCGACGACCGCGCCCTCGGCGTCGCGGCGATGACCTTGCTGCCGCTGGCCCTCTCGATCCCGGTGCTGCTGCTCATCGTCAACGGCGTGCTGGCCCGCGCCTTCGCACCTCTGGGCGCGATGACGGCCGAGGTCGATCGGCTCGAAGGCAGCGAGATCGCGGCCCTCGACGAGCGCACCGTTCCGCTCGAGGCGCTACCGCTGGTGCAGGCGATCAACCGGATGATGCAGCGACTCTCGCGCGTCCTCGAGCAGCAGCGCCGGCTCGTCTCGGACGCCGCCCACGAGCTGCGCACGCCGGTGGCCGCACTGATCGTCCAGGCCGACAACGTCCAGCACGTCAGCCTGTCGCCCGAAGCGACGACGCGGATGGCGACCTTGCGTCAAGGGCTGGCCCGCATGTCGTCGCTCATCGACCAGCTGCTCGACTTCGCTCGCGTCCAGGGCGCGGCGCCGGCGATGGCCCAGCGGCTCGATCTGAACCAGCTCGTGCGCTCGGCGATCGAGGACGTCCTGCCGATGGCGCAGGCCAAGAACGTCGACCTCGGCTGCCCGCGCATCGACGAGGCCGCGATCCACGGCGACCCGATGCATGTGCAGGCGCTGGTGCGCAACGCGGTCGACAACGCCGTGCGCTACACGCCGACGGGAGGATCGGTCGACGTCAGCGTGCTGGCCGAGGCCGGCGAGGTGTGCCTGGTCGTCGAGGACACCGGGCCGGGCATTGCCCGCGAGGACCTCAAGCGTGTCTTCGAGCCCTTCGTCCGCGTGCTCGGCAGCAACGAGTCGGGCAGCGGGCTCGGTCTGGCGATCGCCAGGACGGCAGCGCAGGCGCTCGGCGGCCGGATCGAGCTGGGCGAGCGCAGCGACCGGCACTCCGGCCTTCGCTTCACGTACCGGCAGATGCGCGCGTGAGTCGACTGCCGCCGACGCGTTCGTCGGACCGACACGCGCCTTCTCGCGCAGACGGTGCCAGAGGGCTTCGAGTGAAAATGGCCGTGTCCGGGACTTGATCTCGTTCTCGATGCTCATCACCCTGCCCGACGTCCTCTCCGCCGAACAAGTGGCCATCGCACGGGCGAAACTGGAGGGCGCCACCTGGGGCAGCGGCCTCATGAGCGCCGGCCACCAGGGCGCGCGCGTCAAGAACAACCAGCAGCTGGCGCAGACCGATCCGCTGGCCATCGAGCTGGGGGAGATGATCCTGACGGCCCTGGGCAACAACCTGCTCTTCATGTCGTTCGCGCTGCCCTTGCGCGTCCTGCCGCCGATGTTCAACCGCTACAGTGGCGGCGAGGCGTTCGGCACGCATGTCGACGGCGCCGTCCGCAACATCCCCGGCAGCCACCTGCGCCTGCGCACCGACCTCTCGTGCACCTTGTTCCTGTGCGACCCCGACGAATACGACGGCGGCGAGCTCTGCGTGGAGGACATCGACAGCCGCCGGAGCATCAAGCTGCCGGCCGGCCACATGGTGCTGTACCCGTCGACCAGACTGCACCACGTGACGCCGGTGACCCGCGGCAAACGCGTCGCGTCGTTCTTCTGGCTGCAGAGCATGATCCGAGACAACGAGAAGCGCGCGCTGATGTTCGACCTGGACAGCGCGATCCAGGAGCTGTCCTGCGACCATCCGGACCATCCGGCCGCCGTGAAGCTGACCGGCGTGTATCACAACCTTCTGCGCCAATGGGCCGAGGTGTGACCCGGGCGCAAGAGCGAGGCGTTGATCTCGCGGCGCGGATGGTGCCGGCTTTCGGAATCGAACCGAAGACCTTCCGCTTACAAGGCGGGTGCTCTACCAACTGAGCTAAGCCGGCGTGGGACGCGGCGCCGGATGCCGGCGCGCGAGGCGCGAAATTATAGGCGCGGCCCCCGCGTCGAAGCGCTCTACTTGACCCGCTTCAGCGACGGGCGCTTCGGGCCCGCAGGATCGGGCGGCGACGGCGGCTCGCTGTCGTCGGCGTCCGTCCGCGCAGGCGCCGGCGACAGGGTGCTGAGCGTGAGCGCCGTCGACTTGCGTCCCGACCCGCCGGCGTTGCCTGCAAGGCGCGGACCGCGCGGCGCTGCCGCCGGAGCGGCCGGATCCGGCTTGCCTGGATCGCCGCCATCCGATGCGGCTCCTTCGCTCGGCATCGGAAACGCCATGCCCTGCCCGTTCTCACGCGCGTAGATCGCGATCACGTGATCGATGGGCACGGCGATCTCGCGCGATGTGCCGCCGAAGCGGGCCTTGAACTCGATCCGCTCGTTGCCGAGCTTGAGCGCGCTCGTCGCCTCGAAGCCGACGTTGAGCACGATCTCGTTGTTCTTGACGTACTCCTTGGGCACCTGCACGTGGTCGTCGACGAACACGGCGATGTACGGCGTGAAGCCGTTGTCGGTGCACCAGTCGTGGAGCGCGCGGATCAGGTACGGACGCGTCGACGTGCCGGCCGTGGCGGGAGCGATCGGCGACGTCATGATCAGCAGGCGCCGGGCCGCCCCAAGCCTGCTGCCGCCCCCTCGGGGGGCAGCGAACGAAGTGAGGCGCCATCGGTCCTCATGACTTACTTGCGCATGACCTTCTCGGATGGCGTCAGAGCCTCGATGTAGGCCGGGCGCGAGAAGATGCGCTCTGCGTACTTGAGGAGCGGCACGGCGTTCTTCGACATGTCGATGCCGTAGTAGTCAAGGCGCCAGAGCAGCGGCGCGATCGCGACGTCGAGCATCGAGAAGTCGTCGCCGAGCATGTACTTGTTCTTGAGGAAGATCGGCGCGAGCTGGGTCAGCCGGTCGCGGATCTGCGAGCGCGCCTTCTCGAGCTGCTTGTCGGTGCCCTTCACGCCGCGGCCCTCGAGCACGTTGACGTGCGCGAAGAGCTCCTTCTCGAAGTTGAAGAGGAAGAGCCGCACTCGAGCGCGTGCCACCGGGTCGCCCGGCATCAGTTGCGGGTGCGGGAATCGCTCGTCGATGTACTCGTTGATGATGTGCGACTCGTACAGGATCAGGTCGCGCTCGACCAGGATCGGCACCTCGTTGTACGGATTCATCAGCGCGATGTCTTCGGGCTTCGCGAACAGGTCGACGTCGCGGATCTCGAAGTCCATGCCCTTCTCGAAGAGCACGAAGCGGCAGCGGTGCGAATACGGGTCGGTGGTTCCGGAATAGAGCACCATCATGATCGAGACTCCCAGGGATACGAAAAATGCAGAAGGCGAAGCGGGCTCGTGGCCGGCTTCGCCTCGGACGTGCCGCCCGATACGGCGGCAGAAGGGCTAGTGAACGTTTCTCCAGTACGACGCGTTCAATCGCCAGGTCAGCAGCACGAGCAGGCCGAGGAAGACGAGGACGCCGACGCCGATGCGCACGCGCGTGCCCTGCGCCGGCTCGCCCATCCACTGCAGGTAGGCCACCAGGTCGCCGATCGCCTCGTCGTACTGCAGGTCGCTGAGCGTACCCGGCGTGATCTGTTCGAAGCCGGCGAAGCGCTCCTCGGTCTTGCCTTCCTCGTGCGGATTCTTGACCTCGACGAACTTCGCGCGGCGCTGTCCCTGCAGCTGCCAGAGCGCGTGCGGCATCGCGATCCCGGGATAGGCGAGGTTGTTCCAGCCCGTCGGCTTGGTCTCGTCGCGATAGAACGTGCGCCAGAGCGTGTAGAGGTAGTCGGCGCCGCTGCCCTTGCCGATCTCTGCTCGCGAGCGGGCGATCACCGAGAGATCCGGCGGCGCGACGCCGAGCCAAGCCTTGGCCTGCTTGGGATCGAGCGTGGCCTTCATCGTGTCGCCGACCTTCTCGCCCGCGAACAGCAGGTTCTTCTTGATCTCGTCGTCGGTCAGGCCGATGTCTTGCATGCGGTTGTAGCGCATGTACGCGGCCGAATGACAGTTGAGGCAGTAGTTGACGAAGATCCGGGCGCCGTTCTGGAGCGCCGCGCGGTCGGTCATCTTCTCGCGCGGAAAGCTGTCCCACGGATAGCCCTCGTTGGCGTGGGCCGCCGCGAAGGTCGACGCGAGACCGAGAGCGAGCAGCAGGCGGAGCAGGATTTTTTTCATCGAACGATCAGTGACCCTGGAAGGTGACGCGGCTCGGCACGGGCTTGAACGTGCCCATGCGGCTCCACCACGGCATCAGCAGGAAGAAGCCGAAGTAGACGAGAGTGCCGGCCTGCGAGACCCAGTTGCCCGCCGCCGACGGCGGCTGCGAGCCGAGGTAGCCGAGGACGAGGAAGAACACGACGAAGAGGCCGTACACGTACTTGTGCCAGTCGGGTCGGTAGCGGATCGACTTCACCGGGCTGCGGTCGAGCCAGGGCAGCACGAACAGGATCATGACCGCGCCGCCCATGACGACGACGCCCCAGAACTTGGCGTCGAAGGTCTTGAGCAGGAAGACCGCAACCAGCGCCGCGACCGCGATCGCGACCTTGGCCACGGTGCCGAAACCGCCGCGCAGGATGGCCAGCGCCGCGCCGAGCGCGAGCAGGCCGGCGAGCACGTTGACCATCAGGTCGGTGGTCGCGCGCAGCATCGAATAGTAGGGCGTGAAGTACCAGACCGGGGCGATGTGCGCCGGCGTCTTCAGCGGATTGGCTTCGATGAAGTTGTTGAACTCGAGGAAGTAGCCGCCGCCCTCCGGCGCAAAGAAGATCACCGCGCTGAAGATGAACAGGAACACGCTCGCTGCGAAGATGTCATGCACCGAGTAGTACGGATGGAAAGGAATCCCGTCGACCGGGTGCCCGTCGGCTCCCTTCGTCGCCTTGATCTCCACACCGTCGGGATTGTTCGACCCGACCTCGTGCAGCGCGATGATGTGCGCGGCGACCAGGCCGAGCAGCACGAGCGGCACGGCGATGACGTGGAAGCTGAAGAAGCGGTTGAGCGTTGCGTCGCCGACGACGTAGTCGCCGCGGATCAGGAGCGCCAGATCGGGGCCGACGAAGGGCACGGCGGAGAACAGGTTGACGATCACCTGCGCACCCCAGTAGCTCATCTGGCCCCAGGGCAGCAGGTAGCCCATGAAGGCCTCCGCCATCAGGCACAGGAAGATGCCGCAGCCGAACAGCCAGATCAGCTCGCGCGGCTTCCTGTACGAGCCGTAGATCAGGCCGCGGAACATGTGCATGTAGACGACGATGAAGAAGGCCGACGCGCCCGTCGAGTGCATGTAGCGCACGAGCCAGCCCCACGGCACGTCGCGCATGATGTATTCGACCGACTCGAACGCACGCGCCGCATCGGGCTTGTAGTTCATCGTCAGGAAGATGCCGGTGAGGATCTGCATCACCAGCACGAGCATCGACAGGGCGCCGAACACGTAGAAGATGTTGAAGTTCTTCGGCGCGTAGTACTGGCCCAGGTGCTCGTTGTAGAGCTTCGAGAGCGGGAACCGGTTGTCGACCCACGTCAGCAGCCGCTGCCCGGCGCCTGCGCCGGCGGGCGCGGTTTGCATTTCAGCCATTGATCGTGCTCCTGGAGATCGTGGGACGCTGCTCAGGCACGCTTTTCCTCTCCGATGAGGATCCTGCTGTCCGACAGGTACATGTGCGGCGGGACCTCCAGGTTGTCGGGCGCGGGCTTGTCCTTATAGACGCGGCCGGCCAGGTCGAAGGTCGAGCCGTGGCACGGGCAGAGAAACCCGCCCGCCCAGTTGTCGGGCAGCGAGGCCTGCGCACCCGGCGTGAACTTGCTGCTCGGCGAACAGCCGAGGTGGGTGCAGATGCCGACGACGACGAGGTACTCGGGCTTGATCGAGCGGTCTTCGTTGCGCGCGTAGGGCGGCGTGAATTCGTCTGGCTTGCGCAACGACTTCGGGTCGGCGAGCTGCGGATCGAGCTTCGGCAACTCGGCGAGCTGCTCGGGCGTGCGGCGCAGGATCCACACCGGCTTGCCGCGCCATTCGACGGTCATCATGTCGCCCGGCTTCAGGGCGCTGATGTCGGCCTCGACCGCGGCCCCGGCGGCACGCGCACGCTCGGAAGGCTGGAAGGCGCTGACGAAAGGCACGGCCAGAAAGCCTGCACCGACGGCCCCCGCACAACTCGAGGCGATGATCCAGGTGCGCTTGCCACCGTCGATCTTCTGGTCACTCATGCTTCTGATCACTCATGCTTCTGGACTCATGTCGCCGGACACATCTCGAACGAGACAGCGGAAAGTCAACCCGGAATTCTAGCGGACACGTCAACCGAGCGAGGGCGGACGGCCCGCGTACTTGACTTGCGCGCGAAGCAAGGAATACTGACCCCTCGGCCCGGCAATCGCAGCCGACCCGCCACGAGACCACAAGGAGAAGACGATGGGGTTGGCAACCGAGTTCAAGGAGTTCGCGTCGAAGGGCAACGTCGTCGACCTCGCGGTCGGCGTGATCATCGGCGCGGCCTTCGCGAAGATCGTCGACTCGCTGGTGAAGGACCTCATCATGCCGGTGGTCGGGCGGGTGCTGGGCGGCCTGGATTTCTCCAACTACTTCGTCGTCCTCGCGCCGCCGCCGCCGGGCTACGCCGGGCCGATGACCTACGAGGCGCTCACCAAGGCCGGCGTGCCGCTGCTCGCCTACGGCAATTTCCTGACCGTGGCGCTCAACTTCGTGATCCTGGCGTTCATCATCTTCATGATGGTCAAGCAGATCAACCGCTTGCGCAACGCCGCGCCGCCGGCCGCCGCGCCGCCCGAAGACGTCGTCCTCCTGCGCGAAATCCGCGATTCGCTGCGCCGCTGACAAGGCGCCGCGGCGCGGCGCCTGCGCCCCCCTTTGCGTGACGCAGTGCCGGGCGGATGCGAGACCTTTGGGCTCATACTAGGAAAGTATTCGCCCGCCATCGAGGAACTTGCCGCTGACGTCGGCCCGACGCCCTGATGAATCCGATCGATCCGCGAGCCCAGGCCACGCTCGACGCGGCCGTCAATCTGATCCGCACGGCGGCCACGTCGGCGGCCACGCACGTGGCCGAGAACCTCACCGTCCTCGCCCAGGGGTCGCTCAAGATTTCGGAGCGTGACCAGATCATCCTCACCCAGCAGGAATTGCGCCGCAACCTCGGCTCTTTCCAGAACGCGTTCTTCGAGTCGCTGCGCGAGAAGGTCATCAAGGAGATCCAGCCCCGCGTCGACAACAAGCGAAAGCTCGAGTCGGCCGACTGGCAGTCGCTGAGCCTCGTCGACGAGAAGGAAGTCGAGGAGCAGATGAACTTCGTGCGACTCGGCCAGCTGATCTCGCACGAGTGCGACTGGCAGTTGCGCGACCTCGCGGCCTACACCGGCGCCCTGCTCAACCTCGGCAGGGCCGACGACGAGCGCAACCCGCTGCGGGCCGAGCTCGTCGGCGCCTCGCTCCACCACGGCATCGAGGCGATCTCAGGCGAGCGCGAGAGCCGGCGCCTGCTGACGCGCGAGCTCGGGCAGGCGATGGCCCAGGTCATGCCGCAGTGCTACGAAGAGATCCTGCGCATGTTCCAGGAGCGCGGCGTGCGCCCGGTGACGCTGACGGTGCGCACGGTCGAAGGCCCCGGCAACCAGGTCGGCGGCGCCAACTCAGGGTACCAGAGCCTGCGCGACGGCCGCCTCTCCTCGCGCGGCGGCCACTACGGCGAGATCGAGTCGGTCTCGGAGTCGGACAGCGAGATGGACCTGCTCGCGGCGCACCGGCGTGCCCTGGCGACGGCGTTCCCGGGCCGTGCGCCGCCGATCGACAGCATCCGCGACAGCGAGCCGGCCCCGCGCAGCAATGCCTCGCGGGCACGCGTCAATGCCGCTGCCGACCAGCAGCTCATGACGCTGCTGCGGCGCCTCACGGCCATCGCCAGCCAGCCCGGCGAGCTCGACCCGGCGCGACCGCTGGGCGGCGGACTGGCGGCGTCTGCCCGCCTCGGCCCGAGCGCGGGCGCTCCCGCGAACTCGCGCTATTCGGGCAGCCTGCGCGGCGCCGAGCGGAGCACGCTCTCGTCGCGCAGCGGGATCGGCGCCGACTCGTCGCGCGGCGGCGCGTCGATGATCGACGGCGCCGCCGGGAGCGGCGGCGGTCCCCTGGGCGAGGAGCTGACCGGACTGATGGCCGTCAACCTCATCCGCGCCCACCGCGAGGAGCTCATCCAGGCCTCGACCGGCAAGCTCGATCACATGGTGATCGACGTCGTCGGCAGCCTGTTCGACCAGATCCTCTCCGATTCGCGCGTCCCGCCGCAGATGGCGCGAGAGATCGCGCGGTTGCAGCTGCCGGTGCTGCGTGTCGCGCTCAGCGACGCGACCTTCTTCTCGACGCGGCGCCATCCGGTGCGCCGCTTTATCAACCGGATCGCGTCGCTCGCCAACGCCTTCGACGACTTCGACGTCGGTCCGGGCGCGAAATTCCTGACCCGCGTGCGCAGGCTGGTCGACGAGATCGTCGAGGGCGACTTCGACCAGATCGATCTCTACGCGACCAAGATCACCGAGCTCGAGCGCTTCATCGCCGAGCAGAACGATGGCGTGGTCGAGCAGAGCGGCGCGGCGACGGTGCTCGACGCCAAGGAATCGGAGCTGCGCATCCAGCAGCGCTACATGCTGCAGCTGCAGGCCTCGCTCAATCCGCTTCAGCTGCCCGCGTACCTGCTCAACTTCCTGGCCCAGGTCTGGAGCCAGGCGCTGGTGCTGGCGACCCGTCGCGACGGCGCCGATTCGGACCGCGCCAAGCGCTATCGCCGGGTCGGCACCGACCTCGTGATGAGCATCCAGCCCAAGGGCTCGCCGATGTTCAGGAAGAAGTTCCTGATGCAGCTGCCGCCGCTGATGAAGGACCTGAACGAAGGCATGCGCCTGATCGGCTGGCCGGAAGCGGCGCAGAAGGAGTTCTTCGGCAAGCTCCTGCCGGCGCACGCGGTATCGCTGAAGGGCCAGGCGCTCTCGGAGCTCGACCACAACCTGATGGTCAAGCAGCTCGAGGCCGTGTTCGCGATCCCGGTGCCGTCCAACGAGAGCTACATGCGCTCCGACGCCGTCCCAGAGGTCGCGCCCGAGGTCATCGCGCGGCGCTTCACACCCGAGGAGGCCAAGCAGGTCGGCCTGATCCAGGAGGCGGCGGTCGACTGGTCCGAACCGGTCGGGAGGGACGACAAGGTCGACGTCGACCTCAGTGCCGATGTGCAGCCGCCCCTGCCGGCGACGCCGTCTGTCGTGGCCCAGCTCGATCCCGCCGCCATCGCCGCGACGCTCGGCGCGCCGACCACCGGCTCGGACGAGCCGACCGAGCCCTCGCGCGGCGCCCAGCTCATCGACCACGTCAAGATCGGCTTCGCCTACCAGATGCACCTGAAGGACGAGTGGCAGAAGGTGCAGCTCGCGCACGTCAGCTCGGGCCGCAGCTTCTTCGTCTTCACGCGCGGCGGCAAGCACCAGGAAACGATCTCGATGACCTCGCGCATGCTGGCGCGGATGTGCGAGGCCGGGCGCTTCCGCGCCGTCGAGAGCGCCTACCTGATGGAGCGCGCGACGCGCCGGGCCAGGAAGCAGCTCGCCGAGCTCGGCGCGCCGACCAAGCACTAGGCCGGGTTCAGGCGCCGGCGAGCGTGCGCGCCATGCGCACCGCCGCGGCGAAGCTCGAAGGATCGGCGCGACCGGTGCCGGCGATGTCGAACGCGGTGCCGTGGTCGGGGCTGGTGCGAACGAATGGCAGGCCGAGCGTGACGTTGACGCCGTGCTCGACTCCGAGGTATTTCACCGGGATCAGGCCGTGGTCGTGCGTCATGGCGACGACGACGTCGAATTCGCCCGGATGACCCGGCGCGTTGCGCGCGCGCATGAAGACGGTGTCGGGCGCGAACGGGCCGCTGGCGTCGAGCCCCTCGGCACGCGCGGCCTGCACGGCCGGGGCGATGACCCGCGTCTCCTCGTCGCCGAACAGGCCGTCCTCGCCGGCGTGCGGATTGAGGCCGGCGACGGCGATCCGCGGCACCCCTGAGCCGAAACGCGCCGCGGCTGCGCCGGCCATGCGGATCGTCTCCAGCACGGCGTCGAAGGTCACGCCATCGATCGCGCTGCGCAGCGACTGGTGGATCGTCACCAGCACGACCCGCAGCTCGTCGTTGGCCAGCATCATCCGCACCGGCGCGGGCGTGCCGCCGCGCGCGGCGAGCGCCTGCAGCATCTCGGTGTGGCCGGGATAGCGGACGCCGGCCGCCGCGAACGCGGCCTTGTGGATCGGCGCCGTCACGATGGCCGACGCCTCGCCGCCGAGGACGAGCGCGGCCGCGGCCTCGATCGAGCGCGCTGCTGCTGCTCCGGCGCGCGCGTCGACCCGGCCGATCGGTGCGTCGATCAGGTCCGCAGCGACTCCTGCGACCTGAAGCACGGGCAGGCATTCGTCCGGCAGCGACGCGACGTCGGCTGGGGACTCGATGACCGCCACCGGCAGGAAGCCGCCGGCGACGGCCGCGGCCCGGCGCATGACCGCGACATCGCCGACGACGAAGCAGCCCGCGGCCGCCGGCGTGCGGCAGAACGCGGCGACGATCTCCGGGCCGATGCCGCAGGCGTCGCCCATGGTCAGCGCGATCGGTGCGCGCGAAGAAGAAGCCATCGCGCCATTGTCGTCGCGACCCGCCGCGATAATGGCGCGGCACTCTCGGTCCATTCATGCGCAAGGCCTGGCTTCTCTTCTCGCAGACGGTGACCGTCGCGGTCGCGTTCCTCTTCGTCGTCGCGACGCTGAAGCCAGCCTGGCTGAAGCGCGACGTGCCGACGTCGGTCGCGATCGCGCAACCGATCGCCGCGCTGCCGGCGCCGGTGCAGAGCATCTCGCTGATCGGCTCCGGCACGGCGATGACGAGCTACAGCGCCGCCGCCAAGCGCGCGTCGCCCGCCGTCGTCAGCATCACGGCCAGCCGCGGCGCGGCGCAGAGGCCGGGCACCGACGATCCGACCTTTCGCTTCTTCTTCGGAGACCGCGGGCGCCAGATGCAGCAGGAGCGGCAGGTCGGCCTCGGCTCGGGCGTGATCGTCTCGAGCGACGGCTACCTGCTCACCAACAACCACGTCATCGAGGGCGCCGACGACGTCGAGGTGATGCTCGGCGACGGCCGCAGCGCCCACGCCAAGACCGTCGGCGCCGACCCGGAGTCGGACGTCGCGGTCCTGAAGATCGACCTCGACAAGCTGCCGGTGATCGCGTTCGGAGACATCGACCACGTCCAGGTCGGCGATGTCGTGCTCGCGATCGGCAACCCGTTCGGCGTCGGCCAGACGGTCACCTCGGGGATCGTCAGCGCCCTCGGCCGCAACTCGCTCGGCATCAACATCTTCGAGAACTTCATCCAGACCGACGCGGCGATCAATCCCGGCAACTCGGGCGGCGCGCTGGTCGACGTTGCGGGCAACCTGCTCGGCATCAACACCGCGATCTACTCGCGCAGCGGCGGCAGCCTGGGCATCGGCTTCGCGATCCCGGTGAGCACGGCACGCCAGGTGATGGAGAGCCTGATCAAGGACGGGCGCGTGGTGCGCGGCTGGATCGGCATCGAGCCGCGCGACCTGACGCCCGAGATCGCCAAGACACTCGACCTCTCGGTCAAGCAGGGCGTTCTCATCACCGGCGTGGTGCAAAGCGGCCCGGCCAGCGAGGGCGGCCTGCGCCCGGGCGACGTGGTGCTGAAGATCGCGGGCTCGCCGGTGGCCAATACGCCGCAGCTGCTCAACGCCGTCGCGGCGCTGAAGCCGCGCGAGCCGGCGACGATCACGGTGCAGCGCGGCGCGAACGCGGTCGACATCCCGGTCACCGTCGGCCAGCGGCCACCGTCGCGACCCATGGGCGTGGACCGGTAAGCGGCCCTGAAGGGGCCGGCCCCTCCCTCTTGGAGGGAGGGGAGCGAAGCTGGGAGGGAGCAGCCCTGACCGGCGCTTGCGCCGGAGTCAGTCGCTCGCTTCGCGAGCGGCGGACTCCGGAGGCTGGGTGTGCCGGATGAAGATCTGCGCAGCCCAGATGCCGACCTCGTAGAGCAGCACCATCGGGATCGCGAGCGCGAGCTGCGAGACGACGTCGGGCGGCGTCAACACGGCGGCGATGATGAACGCCAGGACGATGAAGTAGGAGCGGAACGCCTTCAGCTTCTCGATGCTCACGATCCCGAGCCGGGCGAGCACGACCACCGCGATCGGCACCTCGAAGGCCGCGCCGAAGGCGATGAACATCGTCATCACGAAGCTGAGGTAGGCCTCGATGTCCGGCATCGCCGAGACGCTCTTCGGCGCGAAGCTCTGGATGAAGGTGAACACCTTGCCGAAGACGAAGAAATAGCAGAACGCGACGCCGAGGAAGAAGAGCAGCGTGCTCGAGATCACGAGCGGCAGCACGAGCTTCTTCTCGTGCATGTACAGGCCCGGCGCGACGAAGGCCCAGGCCTGGTACAGCACGACGGGCAAGGCCATGAGAAACGCGGCCATCAGCGTGATCTTCATGGGCACCAGGAACGGCGAGATGACGTTGGTGGCGATCAGCGTTCCGCCGGCGGGCAGATGCGCGACGAGCGGCGCGGCGAGCAGGTCGTACAGGGCCGCCGGCCCCGGGTAGACGAACAGCACGGCAGCGCACACGCCGACCGCGATCGCGGCGCGGATGAGCCGGTCGCGCAGCTCGACGAGGTGCGAGACGAAGGGCTGCTCGGTGCCGGCGAGCTCGTCGGGTTCGGGCGCGCTCATGTGGCGACGGGGTACAGATACAACGGACCGGCACGGCCCGGCATCGCCGTGCGACAGCGGCCTGCGGGAAACGACATCTCAGTCAGATCGACGCGCGCGGCGGGCGGAAGCGTGCGACGCGCGCTGCGCCCGACTGCGCCTTGGCGCGAACGCCGTTCTTCTGCTTGTACCACTGGGGCATCGCGCCTCGCTTCAGACGCCAGTTCTTCTTCGGATGCCGGTACTGCGGCAGCGATGCGGTCATGTACGACGCGCTCGTCGAGGCGTCGGAGGCCGGCGGCTCCCAGGCCGAGCGCAGGTCGCTGGTCGTCTGATGGATCTCGCTGGAGACGGTGCGCTCGACGTTCTTCGCCGCATCCTCGAACTCGGTCTTCATCTTCTTGAGCTCCTCGAGCTCGATCGAGCGGTTGACCTCGGCCTTCACGTCGGCAACGTAGCGCTGCGCCTTGCCGATCAGCGTGCCGACGGTGCGCGCCACGCGCGGCAGCTTCTCGGGTCCGATGACGATGAGGGCCACCGCGCCGATCAGCGCGATCTTGTCGAAGCCGAAGTCGATCATCGCGCGGTCGCGACGACGGGAGGCGTCAGCTCCTCGTCTTGGCGTCGACGTCGACCGTACCCGGGTCGAGCGTGCGCGTCGCGCCGACCTGCTGTGTCGGCGCTGCCGGATCGGCAGGCGAGGCCGTGCCGTCGCGGACGCCGTCCTTGAAGCCCTTGACGGCACCGCCGAGGTCGCTGCCCATGTTCCTCAGCTTCTTCGTCCCGAAGATCAGGACGACAATGAGCAACACGATCAACCAGTGCCAGACGCTGAATGAACCCATGGTGGTTCTCCGTAAGCAAACTTGGGGGCGATTCTAGGTCAGCCCTTCGCCCACGGACGCGGCCCGCCCATGACGTGAACGTGGAGGTGCGGCACCTCCTGGCGCCCGTCCGGGCCGGTGTTGACGAGGGTGCGAAAGCCGTTCGTCACGCCGTGCTCGCGCATCAGCTTCGGCGCGAGCGCCAGGATGCGGCCGAGCATCGCCGTGTGGCCGTCGGCGACATCGTAGAAGCTCGCGATGTGCTCCTTCGGGATCACGAGCACATGCACCGGCGCCCAGGGCGCGATGTCGTGGAAAGCGAGCATCTCGTCGTCTTCGTAGGCCTTCTTCGCCGGGATCTCGCCGGCGACGATCTTGCAGAAGATGCAGTTCGGGTCCCGGTGCATCGCGGCCTCAGGTCGGCATCGGCGTGTTCGACGACAGGTTCAGCCAGCCGCGGATGATGCGGTAGAGGAACCAGATCGAGATGATCCCCCAGGCGATCCAGCCCGGCACGAGCAGCAGCAGCCAGAGCGGCGCGGTCACCAGGTAGAGGCCCCCGGCCCAGAGGACGCTGCGGATGCGCCAGCTGAAGTGCGACTCCTGCCAGGTGCCGCGCGCGGCGTCGCGCTTGAAAAGATCGATGAAGAAGGCGATCAGCAGCAGCAGCACGCTGCCCTGCGCGCCCGGCAGCACCGCGCCGATGGCGACGACGGCGTGCAGAAAGTAGCTGATGTGGCCGATCGTCTTCAGCGATTGCTGCTGGTCGGAGATCTCGATCACGTCGTTCATGTTCCGTCGTCCTCTCTGGCTGTCATCTTGCGCGCCGCGAACTCCTCGAGGCCCGACTGGCCCTCGCGCCGCTCGAGCTCGGCGATCACGTCGGCCGGCGCGAGGCCGTGCTCGCCGAGCGCGATCATGGTGTGGAACCACAGGTCGGCGACCTCCGCGACGATGCGGTCGCGGGCGCCGTCCTTGCAGGCCATGACGACCTCGGTCGCCTCCTCGCCGATCTTCTTCAGCACCGCGTCCGGCCCCTTGGCGACGAGGCGCGCGACGTAGCTCGTCGCCGGATCGGCGGCGCGCCGGGTCGCGATCACGGCTGCGAGCCGGGTCAGCGTGTCTGTCGTGGAAAGAAGCCGATCGTTCATGTCGGCCCTATCTGTAGATGCGTTCCGGATCTTTCAAGACCGGATCGACCGACTGCCAGGCGCCGTCGCGATAGAGCTGGAAGAAGCACGAGTGGCGGCCGGTGTGGCAGGCGATCGACGGGTCGCCGGCGGCGTGGCCGGTCTGCTCGACCTTGAGAAGGACGACGTCGTTGTCGCAGTCGAGCCGGATCTCCTGCACCTTCTGGACGTTGCCGCTCTCCTCACCCTTTCTCCACAGGCGCTTCCTCGACCGGCTCCAGTAGACGGCCTCGCCGAGCTCGGCGGTCTGCTCCAGCGCCTCACGGTTCATGAAGGCGACCATCAGCACGTCGTTCGTGCCGGCCTCCTGCGCGATCGCCGGCACCAGCCCGTTCGCGTCCCACTTCACCTCGTCGAGCCAGCTCATCGCTTCAGTGTAGCGAGGCCCTCGGCGGAAGCGACGGTCGCGCCGACGAAGCCCTGCTCGGCCGCGAACCAGTCGAGCACCGGCAGCGTTCCGGGCAGCACCGGGCCGACAGTCACCGGCAACGTCTGCCAGGCCATCTGCTGGCCCTCGCGCATCTCGAACACGCCATGCCAGGACGTCACCTTGCAGAAGTGCAGTCGGACGCGGGCGTGGGCGTAGTCCATGCGTGTGACGTTCCAGGGCCGGGCCTCGCCGACGACGATGCCGAGCTCCTCGTGCAGCTCGCGCGCGAGCGCCGCGACGACCGACTCGCCGGCCTCGAGCTTGCCGCCGGGGAATTCCCACCAGCCGGCGTAGACCTTCCCTTCGGGGCGCGAGGTGAGAAGGAAACGGCTGCCCGGGTCGATCAGCACGCCGACCGCGACATCGACGATCTCGGTCAAGCGTGCCGTCCGGCGTAGTCCTTGGCGAACTGGAACGCGACGCGGCCGGAGCGCGAGCCGCGCTCGAGCGCCCAGACGAGCGATTCCTGGCGGGCCGCGGCGATCGCCTCGGCACCGACGCCCGAGCCGGCGAGCCAGGCCGCGACGATCGCGAGGTATTCGTCCTGCGTGAACGGATAGAAGCTGACCCAGAGGCCGAAGCGCTCGGAGAGAGAGATCTTCTCCTCGATCACCTCGCCGGGATGGACTTCGCCGTCCTCGGTGTGGGTGTAGCTGAGGTTCTCCTTCATGTACTCGGGCAGCAGGTGGCGCCGGTTGCTGGTCGCGTAGATCAGGACGTTGTCCGAGCTTTGCGAGATCGAGCCGTCGAGGATCGACTTCAGCGCCTTGTAGCCGGGCTCGCCCTCGTCGAAGCTCAGGTCGTCGCAGAAGACGACGAAGCGCTCGGGCCGGTCGGCGACGAGGTCGACGATGTCGGGCAGGTCGACGAGGTCTGTCTTGTCGACCTCGATCAGGCGCAGGCCGCGCGGCGCGAACTCGTTGAGGCAGGCCTTGATCAGCGAGCTCTTGCCGGTGCCGCGCGAGCCGGTGAGGAGCACGTTGTTGGCGCCCTTGCCGGCGACGAACTGCTCGGTGTTGCGCAGCAGGCGCTCCTTCTGCGCCTCGACCTCGACGAGCGCGTCGAGCCGGATCGTGGCGACGTGGCGCACCGGCTCGAGCCGGCCGGCGCCCGCGCGCTTGCGATAGCGAAACGCCGTCGACGCCTGCCAGTCGGGCGGCGCGAGCGGGTGCGGCAGCACCGCCTCGAGCCGGTCGACGAGCGCCCCGACGCGAGCGAGGAGGTGCTGGAGCGCGACAGCGTCGGCGGCCATGTCAGGCGGCGCGGCAGTGGCCCGGGTCGAGGCAGACGCGGCTGCGCATCGCCGCGACGGCGCCGTCGGCGACCGGGAAGACGCGGTCGCCCGCGCCGACGCGGATCGGATGCATCCCGGTGAAGGCGCCGAACGCGGGCAGCACGCCGACGTCGTCGCCGAGCCAGAAGCACGGCAGACGCAGCTGATCGAAGGATCGACCGCCGAGGCTCACGCATGGATGGAGGTGCCCGGCGAGCACGTACGCGCCGCGGCGCGGGCGCGGGTGGTGGCAGAGCGCGAAACCGTCGCACTCGAACGGCTCGTCGACGATCCGCATGCCGAGGTGGGCGGGCGGATCGCCGGCGCGGTCGTCGTGGTTGCCGCGCACGAGGACGAGGTCGAGCGCGGCGTGGGTGCGACGCCAGCGGGCGAGCGCGCCGATGGTCGCCGGCGCGTGCGCGTGGGCGGAGTGGAGGAAGTCGCCGAGGAAGACGATCCGGCGTGCGCGCCAGGTCGCGACCAGCGACGAGAGCACGGCGAGCGTCTCGCCGGTAGTGCCGTGCGGCACCGGCACGCCGAGCGCGCGAAAGGTCGTCGACTTGCCGACATGCGCGTCGGCGACGAGGAGCGTCCGGCTCGCGGCGAGGAAGGCCGCCTTCTCGGGCAGCAGCGTGAGCGGCTGGCCGCCGGCGAGGATCGTCGTCAAGCCCGGCTCCCGCGGCCGCGCTACGCCGCGAACATCCGCAAGGCGACGTCGAGATGCTCGGTCGGGCTCTTGCGAAAGCCCGAGCGCGCGAAGCGCTGCAGCCGGCCGACGGCGAAGGCGGTGAGCACGGAGGCCTGCGCGTTGGCATCGACCGTCGGCGTGGTCGAGCCGGTGCCTTCGGCGTGGCGGCGCAGGCTCTGCCGCAGCTGCGACTCGATGCGCTCGAAGAACTGGTTCATGCGCGTCACCAGCCGCTCGTTCTCGAACACCAGCGCATCGCCGACCATCACGCGGGTCATGCCCGGATTCTTCTCGCCGAACTGGAGCAGCACGGCGAGCACGCGCTGGACCTGCGCCCCGCCGTCGGACTCGCGCTCGACGATCTGGTTGACGAGCGTGAAAACGCTCTGCTCGATGAACTCGATCAGGCCCTCGAACATCTGCGCCTTGCTCGCGAAGTGGCGATAGAGGGCGGCTTCCGAGACTTCGAGCTTGGCGGCGAGGCCCGCGGTCGTCACGCGCTCGGCGCCGGGCTCCTGGAGCATCGTCGCGAGCGTCTCGAGGATCTGCACGCGACGCTCGCCGGGGCGCGGGCGCTTCCTGACCGCGACCTTGGCGACGATCGGCGCCACCGTGCCCGGAACGATCGCCTCGTCGGGCAGCGGCTCGATCTCGACGGAAGGATCCTCGGGGTCGGAGGCGACGCCGGCGGGCGGATCTGAGGGATGCGTCATCTACAGGGTGCCATGTGCCGGAGCGCGCCGATTTTGGCATACAGGTAGGGGGGTCTTCGGCACTGAACGCGTGCCGAAATCGACGCCTTCGCGCCGGCATTGCCCCCGTCGCGCAGGGTGCCGCGAAAGCGCCCGTCGAGATAGCGCTGCATCCAGACCGTGCGCATGCCGAGCGAGCGTGCGGCCTTGAGGTGGACGAGGGTGTCCTCGACCAGCACGCAGCGCGTCGGCGCGACCTTGAGGCGAGCGACCAGGCGACGGAACATGCGCGCGTCGGGCTTGGGCCGCAGGTGGCCGAACATCGACATGTCCTCGATCGTCACGATGGCGTCGAAGTGCCTCGCCAGGCGCAGCGTCGTCAGCACGCGCATCGCGTAGTCGCGCGGCGCGTTGGTGACGATGATCTTGCGGCCGGGGAGTCGCGCCAGGACAGCGCGGTCGTGCGCGCTCGTGCGCAGGCGCGCCTCGAGCCCCGGCATGCGGTGGGTCTCGGCGAGGAAGTGCGCCGAGCGAACGCCGTGGTGCCGCACCAGACCGAGCAGCGTCGCGCCGTAGCGCAGCCAGTACTTCTCGCGCAGCCGCTGCGCTTCCTCTCCGGTGATGCCGACGAAGTCGGCGACGTAGTCGCCGATCGCGGCATGCATCTCACCGAATGCGGCGTGGCTCGCGTCGTGGAGCGTGTTGTCGAGATCGAACAGCCAGACCGGCGGCGTTTTCACCGCGAGCGAATCATCGTCCCGTAGGCCTGCTCGGTGAGCACTTCCAGAAGCATCGCGTGCGGCACGCGGCCATCGATGATGTGGACGGTGTTGACGCCGTTCTTGGCCGCGTCGAGCGCCGACTGGATCTTCGGCAGCATCCCGCCCGAGATCGTGCCGTCGGCGAACAGCTCGTCGATCTCGCGCGCGGTGAGGTCGGTGAGCAGCTTGCCGGCCTTGTCGAGCACGCCGGGGATGTTGGTGAGCATCATCAGCTTCTCGGCCTTCAGGACCTCGGCGAGCTTGCCGGCGACGACGTCGGCGTTGATGTTGTAGTTCTCGTTGTCGGCGCCGAAGCCGAGCGGCGAGATCACCGGGATGAACTGGTCTTCCTGGAGCGCGATGACGACGCTCGGGTCGATCGACTCGATCTCGCCGACCGAGCCGACGTCGTGCACCTTGGTCGGATCCTTGAGGTCGGTCATGCGCAGCTTCTTGGCGCGGATCAGGCCGCCGTCGCGGCCCGTGAGCCCGACGGCCTTGCCGCCGGCGACGTTGATCAGGCCGACGATGTCCTGCTGCACCTGGCCGGC
>JBBRZP010000022.1:0-30667 GCA_038236565.1 Burkholderiales bacterium
ATCGCCGGACGCGACGGCGGGCGAGAGCCACGAGAGCGCCTCGGCGGGCGACCCGGTGTCGCGCGCGACCATGCCCCATTTGCCCGCCTGCAGGGAGAGGATGCGCCGATTGGTCGTGTTGTCATCGACGATCAGCACGCGACGGCCCTCGAGTTCGGGCTGGGCACCGGCGTACTCGCGCCGGCGCGCCTCGGGCAATTCGGCGACCGGCGCCTCGATCATGAACGAGAAGAGCGCGCCGCGGCCCAGGCCATCGCTCTCGGCCCACATGCGCCCGCCCATCAGCTCGGCCAGGCGCTTGCTGATGGCCAGGCCGAGGCCGGTGCCGCCGTACTTGCGCGTCGTGCTCGAGTCGGCCTGCGAGAACGACTGGAACAGGCGTGACAGGCCTTCGGCCGAGAGGCCGATGCCGGTGTCGCGAACCGTGAACGTCAGTGCGACCCGGCCCGGCGCGACCGGCACGCTCGTCACCGTCAGCACGACCTCGCCGGATTCGGTGAACTTCACCGCGTTGGCGAGCAGGTTCAGCAGGATCTGGCGCAGCCGCGTCAGGTCGGCGCTGATCGCGACCGGCACGTCGCCCTCGAACACATAGGCGGTGTCGAGCTGCTTCTCGGTCGCCCGAACGCTGATCAGGTCGAGCGCCGACTCGACGCAGTCGCGCAGGTCGAACGGATGCGACTCGATGTCCATCCGCCCGGCTTCGATCTTCGAGAAGTCGAGGATGTCGTTGATGATCGTGAGGAGAGCATCGCCCGAGTCGCGGATCGTCGCCGCGTAGTCGCGCTGCTCGTCGCTCATCGGCGTGTCAAGCAGTAGCCCGCTCATGCCGATCACCGCGTTCATCGGCGTGCGGATCTCGTGGCTCATGGTCGCGAGGAACGAGCTCTTGGCGTCGTTGGCGGTCTCCGCGGCGGCACGCGCCGCCTGCGCCTCGTGGAACAGCGCCGCGTTCTGGATCGCGATCGCCGCCTGGTCGGCGAACATCTCGAGCAGCGCGATCTCCTTGGCACTGAATGCCAGCAGGCTGGCGCGGGCAACGAACAAGGCACCGACGCCGCGGCCTTGCCACACCATCGGCGCAATGACAAGCGAGAAGTTGCCGATCTTGGCAGCCATGAGGCGAATCACCGCGGGCACGCCCTCGCCTTGCAACGCGTCCGGATAGCTCATCACGCGGCGCTCGCGCATGGCCTCGGCGATCACCGTCCGTTCGACCGAAGTCGGCCGGAACTTTCCGAACTGGCGGCCGCCATCGCCGCGCACCGAACCGAGATGGACCATCGCCTGTTCGTCGACCGTCATCACTGCCAGGTCCGTGCAGGAGATCAGCCGCTGGCAGCTGTCGAGGATCTTGTCGAACACCGGTTGAGCGTCGGCGACCGAATTGCTGATCACTTCCAGCACCTCGGCCGTGGCGGTCTGCTGCTCCAGCGCCTCCTTCGTCTCGTTGAACAGGCGCGAGTTCTGGATCGCGATCACCGCCTGATCGGCGAAAGTGCGCAGCAGGCTGAACTCTTTCTCGGTGAACGGCACCGGCGGGAAGCGCGTCAGGTGGATCGTGCCGATTCCTTCGCCTTCCCACAGCATCGGTGCGATCAGCATCGAGAAGTTGCCGACGTCGCGGCCCATCTGCCGCATGCCTTCGGGAACGCGCGGGCCGTTGACCATGTCGGGGTAGTGCATGAGTTGGCGCTTGCGGATCGGCAAGCCCTGGTACGACTCGTCGAGCGGCCGCGGGTAGCCCCGGTCCAGGTGGCGGCGAGCTTCGTCCACGCTCATCCCCTCGATGTCGGGCGCTACGGAGATCGCCTGGTGGCGGACGATGCCGTCGTCGACCAGCGAGATGATGGCGCTCGTGCTTGAGAATAACCGCCGGCAGCTCTCGACGATGGCCTCGAACACCGGCGCGCTGTCGGCCACCGAGTTGCTGATCACGCTGAGCACGTCGGCCGAGGCCTTCTGCTGCTCCAACGCCTCCTTGGTCTCGTTGAACAGGCGCACGTTCTCGATCGCGATCACGGCCTGGTCGGCGAAGGTCTGGAGCAACGTGACCTGGTGCGGCGCGAACGAACCGGGGTCGTTGCGGGTGACGCTGATCATGCCCACGGCGACCCGGTCGCGCAGCAGCGGGCAGAACAACATGCTGCGGTATCCGCGTGCCCGGGCGAGATCGCGCAGGAGCACCGGCACGTCGGCCGACTCGGTGTCCGGGATCAACACGGTCTCGCCGTCGCGCGCCTGCTGCCCGAGCGGGAAAGTCGCGAGAGGAATCGGGAACGACGATCGCAAGGCCGCATCGCCGGCCGGACTCGTGGAAGTGAATGCCACCAGATGCAGCGACTCGTCCTCGATGCGCGCGACCATGGTTGAAAAGCCGCCGAGCAACCGGTTCGAGCTGGCGGCGATGGCGTCGAACACCGGCTGCACGCTGCCGGGCGAGCTGGCGATCACTTTCAGGACTTCGGCCGTCGCGGTCTGGCGCTCGAGCGCCTCCTTCGTCTCGTTAAAGAGGCGCGCGTTCTGGATCGCGATCACGGCCTGGTCGGCGAAGGTGGTCAGCAGGTCCACTTCCTGGCCACCGAACTCGCCCGCCGCGGCGCGGCCGACGACGATGGCACCGATAGCCTGGCCTTCGCGCAGCATAGGCACGCCCAGGGCGGCGCGGAAGTTGGCGGTGCGCGCCGCATCGGCCAGCTGGTTGCCCGGCAGCGCGAGCACGTCGGCGACGTTGACCACCGCGGCGGTGGCGATGGTCTGCGCCGTCACCGAGTGCCCGCCGGGCCGCATCGGGAAGTACGCGGCGATTCCCTGCAGATAGGCGTCGGAAATGCCGACGCTGTAGCCCAGCCGGATCAATTCGCCGTCGAAGGTGAAGACGAAGCCGTACTCCGCGCGACAGAGCCCCATCGCGCGCTCGGCAATGGCCTGAAACACCGGCGCAGTGCTGGTGGGCGAGCGCGAGATCGCACGCAGGATCTCGCTGGTCGCGGTCTGTTTCTCCAGTGCCGCCTGCGTCTCGTTGAACAGACGCGCGTTCTGGATCGCGATCACCGCTTGGTCGGCGAACGTTCGCAACAGTCCGATGTCGTTGTCGCTGAACGGTGCCGGCGGAAACCGGTGCACGCCGATGGTGCCGACGCCCCGGCCTTCCCAGAACATGGGCGCGAACATGGCCGAATAGTTGCTGCCGTCTGCCAGGGCCTGCTCGCGCAGGCCCTTCGGAACGTCGGCGCCATGGATCACGTCCGGGAAGTGCAGCACCCGGCCCTTGTGGATGGCATAGCCATGAATCGAGTCGCGGACCGGCCGGGGGAAGCTCGCCTGAATGCGCGACTTGGCTTGCCGCAACCCGGCGTTCGCCGACGCCGAAGAGTCCTGGATCAGGTGGATCAATCCGTCGTCGCGAACCAGCGCCACGTTCGCGTAGTCCACCCCGAACAGCTTCTCGCAGCTCTGGATGATCTTCTCGAAGACCGGCGCGGTGTCGGCCACGGACTGGCTGATGACCTGCAGGACCTCAGCCGTGGCGGTCTGCCGCGAAAGAGCCTCCTTCGTCTCGTTGAACAGGCGCACGTTCTCGATCGCGATCACGGCCTGATCTGCGAACGACTCGAGCAGCGCTGCCTGGACTTCAGGCACGTCGCCGGCCTCCGCCCACGCCACGACGATCACGCCCAGCGGGACGCCGTCGCGCATCATCGGCACGCCCACCATGCGCCGGAATCGTCCTTGCGCGGCATACGCCTGGTCATAGCGTTCGTCGGCCTGCGCGTCGGCGATGTGCACCGGCGCCCTGCGCAGGATCACTCTGCCCGAGAGTTGCGATTCGTCCGGCTTGCGTGGATACATCGCGTACACCCGGTCGACGAACTCAGGTCCGAATCCCTGCGTGGCGGCGACATGCAACATCTCTCCGTCATAGCGAAGCACGTTGCAGAACACGGCGCCACACAACTGCACCGCGCTGCGCGCGATGCTCTCGAACACCGGCGTCGCATTGGTCTGCGCACCCGCGATCGCGCGCAGGATCTCGCCGGTCACGGTCTGCCGCTCGAGCGCCTCCTTCGTCTCGTTCATGAGACGGGCATTCCTCATCGCGATCTGGGCTTGCGCCGCGAACGACTGCACCAGCGCGATCTGCGCCGGCGTGAACGGTCGCGGCTCGTTGCGGATCAGAGTGAGCACGCCGAGAACCGCACCGCTGGACTCGGTCAGCGGCACGCCCAGATGGGTGCGGATCCCGCCCAGTTCCACGCAGGCCACCGTGAACGGCACGCGCTTGCGATAGCCCTCGGTCTCCCGGATGTCGGTGATGTGCAGAACGCTGCCGGCGTCCGGATTGCGGCCCAGCAGGTAGGAGACGGGAACGCCGGTCACGGCTAAGCCATAGTCCAGGAAGGCCCGGGGCAGGTTGGACTGACCGCCGCTGTAGCGCGCCAGATCGCCCTCCACCAGCCACAGTCCGCCGCCGTCGGCATCGCACAGGCGCGTCGCCCGCTCGGTGATCGCGTTGAACACCGGCGTCAGCTCTCCCGGCGAGGCATTGATGACCTGCAGCACCTCGGTCGTCGCCGTCTGGCGCTCGAGCGCCTCCTTCGTCTCGTTGAAGAGGCGCGCGTTCTGGATCGCGATCACCGCCTGGTCGGCGAAGCTCTGCAGAAGCGCCTCTTCCTTGCCGGTGAAGCCGCCCAGGCGTTCCCGCGTCAGCGAGATCGAGCCGATGCCGCGCTCGCCCTGCATCAGCGGCGCCATGATGAGCGAGTAGTTGAGCCCCGACGCCTCCGCAGGTGCCCGCAACGCGGCTGGCACGTCGAGGCCGTCGAGGACATCGGCGAAGTTGAGCACCCGGCCGGCACGGATGGCGGCCTCCGTCGCCGATCCGGCGAGCGGGATCGGGTAGAGCGAGCGCATCCGGTCGAGTGAGCTTTCCAGCACCTTCTGTTTGGCGATGTCGGTCGAGTGCGCGTGGATGGCCCCGATGTGCAACAGACCGTCGTCGCCGATCAGCATGATCACCGAGCCCTCGCTGTCGAACAGGCGCGCGCAGCTCTCGAGGATCTTGTCGAACACCGGCGCCGTGTCGGCCACCGAATGGCTGATGACCTCGAGCACCTCGGCCGTCGCGGTCTGCTGCTCGAGTGCCTCCTTCGTCTCGTTGAAGAGACGCGCGTTCTGGATCGCGATCACCGCCTGGTCGGCGAAGGTGCGCAGCACGCTGGATTCCTTCTCCGTGAAAGGCACTGGCGGAAAGCGCGTGACGTGGATCGTGCCGATGCCCTTGCCCTCCCACAGCATCGGTGCGATCAGCATCGAGAAGTTGCCGACGTCGCGGCCCATCTGGCGCATGCCTTCGGGCACGTGGGGCCCGTTGACCATGTCGGGGTAGTGCACGACCTCGCGCTTCCTGATCGGGTAGCCCTGGTAGGACTCGCGCAGCGGCCGCGGATAGCCTCGGTCGAGATAGCGGCGCGCTTCCTCGGCGCGCATGCCGTGATGCCCCGGCGAGACGGCGATGGCTTCGTGACGAACCATGCCGTCTTCGCCCACCAGCGAAATGATGGCGTTGCCGCCCGCGAACAGGCGCCGGCAGCTCTCTACGATGGCCTCGAACACCGGTGCGCTGTCGGCCACCGAGCTGCTGATCACGCTCAACACCTCGGCAGAGGCCTTCTGCTGCTCCAGCGCCTCCTTGGTCTCGTTGAAGAGGCGCGCGTTCTCGATCGCGATGACGGCCTGGTCGGCGAAGGTCTTGAGCAGCGCCTGTTGGCGCTCGGTGTACCCGCCCTGCGGCGTGGCGTAGACGGCGATCGAGCCCACCCCCACGCCGCCGCGCATCAGCGGCGCGAACATCTGCTGCGAGCTCGTGCCGACGAGCTCCGCCGTCTGGCGCACGCAGACCGGAACGTCGTCGCTTCCGTTCAGCACGTCGGGCAGGTTCAGCACCTGCCCGATGCGGACGACGACCTCGGTCGCGCTGCCTGCGACCGGCATCGGGAACTGCCCGCGCCCGGCCTCGACGAACGCGTCCATCTGAGCCTGGGTCAGCGCCTGGCCGCCGAGCGTCGCCACCTGGCCGCTCGGTGTCGTCGCCCATCCTTGCATCGCCGCCAGCGTGAGCTGGCCGTCGTCATCCAACAGCTGGATGCTGACCATGTGCGCGTCGAACAGCCGCCCGCAACTCTCGGCGATCTGCGCGAACACCGGCCGCGTGTCGGCCACCGAGTGGCTGATCACCTGCAGCACGCCGGCGGTGGCCGTCTGCTGCGCCAGGGCTTCCCGGGTCTCGTCGACCAGCCGCAGGTTGTCGAGTACCAGCGCGGCCTGGCCGGCGAGCATGGCGAGCAGGTCTCGATCGCCGACAGAGAAGCGGCCGAAGGCGCCTTCGACGTCGCAATAGAGGTGGCCGATCACGTCGTTGCGTGCCACCAGCGGCGCGACCAGGCAGCTGCGCTGGTCGGACGCGGCGGCGCCACCCGGTCCCCGGCGCAGCCGGGCCCGTCGCGTTCTTCCTGCTTCGTCGAGCCAGGGCCTGACGGCCGAGAGCAGCGCCTCGGCGCTCTCGCCTCGCGGGAGGTGCGAGCGAGCGATCCAGTGCCGGTCGCCGTCAGCGAGAACGAGCAGCACGCGCTGCGCCCCGAGGTGGACGACAACGGACTCGACCAGGAACGGATGCACCTCGGCTCCGGTCCGCAGCGCGTTCAGGCGCACAACGGTGTCGACGAGGCGCCGGCGGTCAGTGCCCATGGCTCGCCTTCGCCTGCATCAACGCCTCTACCAGTGCATCGACCCGGATCGGCTTGACGACGTAGTCGTCCATCCCGGCGGCGAGGCACGCCTCGCGGTCGCCCTGCATCGCGTTGGCGGTCATCGCGACGATGCGCGGGCGATCGTCGTTCGGCCAGCGCGCGACGATGCGTCGCGTCGCTTCGAGCCCGTCCATCTCCGGCATCTGAACATCCATCAGCACGACGTCGTAGCGCTGGCGTGCGATCGACTCGATCGCTTCGACGCCGTTGGAGGCGAGGTCGGCGCGATAGCCCATCTGTTGCAAGAGGCGCAGCGCCAGCTTCTGGTTCACGACATTGTCCTCGGCGAGCAGGATGCGCAGCGGATGGCGTGCCGCGAGCGTGGCGTCGATCTTCGGACGGGCGGTGTCGGGAACGGCCTTCGGGGCCGTGTCGTGGGCGAGCAGCGTCACGAGCGTGTCGAACAGCTGGCTCTGCCGCAACGGCTTGGCGAGGGTCGCGGCGAACAGGCTGTCGCCCTCCTCGCGCCGCCCGAGCGAGGTGAAAAGCACCAGCGGCAGCGTGTGCCCGGCGGCGCGGATGCGCTCGGCCAGGACGCTGCCGTCCATGCCGGGCATGTGCATGTCGACGATGGCGAGGTCGAAGCGGTCCTTCGCGAGCATGTCGAGCGCTCGCGCGGGATCGTCTGAGTCCTGCACGCTCATGCCCCACTTCGCGGCCTGCAGGGCGAGGATGCGGCGGTTGGTCTCGTTGTCGTCGACGACGAGGATGCGCTTGCCGCGAAGCGCCGGCTGGACGCCGAGGAAGTCGCGCCGCGTGCCGGCAGGCAGCTCTGCGACCGGCGCCTTCATCGTGAAGTGGAAGGTCGAGCCGAGGCCGGGGCCGGCGCTGTCGGCCCACATCGATCCGCCCATCAGCTCGGCGAGCAGCTTGCTGATCGCGAGGCCCAGGCCGGTGCCGCCGTACTTGCGCGTCGTGCTGCTGTCGGCCTGGCTGAACTTCTGGAACAGACAGCTCTTGCCGGCGGCGCTCAGGCCGATGCCGGTGTCGCGCACGGCGAACTGCAACTCGTCTTCGCGTGCCGACACGGTCAGCACGACCTCGCCCCGATCGGTGAACTTCACCGCGTTGCTGAGCAGGTTGAGCAGGATCTGGCGCAGACGGGTCACGTCGCCGGTAACGGCCGGCGGCACCTCGCCATCGAACTGGTAGGCGATGTCGAGGTGTTTCTCGGCCGCGCGCGCGGCGACGAGGTCGAGCGCCGACTCGACGCACTCGCGCAGGTCGAACGGATGCGATTCGATGTCCATCCGACCGGCCTCGATCTTCGAGAAGTCGAGGATGTCGTTGATGATCGTCAGCAGCGCATCGCCCGAGTCACGGATCGTGCCGGCGAAGTCGCGCTGCTCGTCGGTGAGCGGGGTGTCGAGCAGGAGCCCACTCATGCCGATAACCGCGTTCATCGGCGTGCGGATCTCGTGGCTCATGGTCGCCAGGAACGAGCTCTTTGCCTCGTTGGCGGTCTCGGCCGCGGCGCGGGCTTCCTGCGCGTCCCTGAACAGTCGCGCGTTCTGGATCGCGATCGCGGCTTGATCGGCAAACGTCTTGAGCAACTCGGTTTCACGCTCGGTGTAAGGCAGCGGCGGAAACCTCACTACATGAATCGTGCCGATGCCGACCCCTTCCCAAATCATCGGCGCGATGAGCATCGAATAGTTGCCGGCAACGAGGACGCTGTCGCGCATGACCTGCGGTACGCCAGGGCCGTTCTGCATGTCGGGGTAGTGAACGACGCGACGCTTGCGGATGGAGTAGCCCTGATAGGAGTCGTCCACTGGCCGAGGGAATGCGCTGTTCAGGTACACGGCCAGTCGAGGTTCGTCGCCGCCGACGGCCGCATGAAAGATCTGCCCGTCATCGCGCACGAGCGAGATGACGGCGTAGTCACCGGCGAACAAGCGCTGGCAACTCTCGACGATCTTGTCGAAGACGGGGCCGGTATCGGCGACCGAGCTGCTAATGACGCTCAGCACCTCCGACGTCGCCGTCTGCCGTTCGAGCGCCTCCTTGGTCTCGTTGAACAGTCGCACGTTCTCGATCGCGATCACGGCCTGGTCGGCGAAGGTTTGCGCCAGCGCAATCTCCTTGCCTTCGAACTCGCCGGTCGCCGCGCGCAGGATCGTCAGACAGCCGATGGCCTTGCCATCGCGCAGCAAGGGCACGAACAGGGCCGACTGGTAGCCCAAGGCAATCGCGAGCTGAGGCATGCGCACGAATTCCTTGGCTCCCTCCGCTGTGTCGGCGACGGCGATCACGCGCGAATCGAGAATGCAGCTGCCCGCGCCGCTGCCGCGGTCGAGCGGCCACGGCCTCAGCACGCGGCCCGCGTCCGCGCCGCTGCCATCGCTGGCGAAGGCGACGCTTTCGATCATCGTTCCCCGGGGCATGGCCAGGGCGACGGCCTTGCCGCCGAACAGACGCTGGCAACTCTGCACGATGGCGTCGAAAACCGGCTGCGTGTCGGTGACGGAGTTGCTGATGACGCGCAGGATCTCGGCCGTCGCCGTCTGCTGCTCGAGAGCTTCCTTGGTCTCGTTGAACAGACGCACGTTCTCGATCGCGATCACGGCCTGGTCGGCGAAGGTCTCGAGCAGCTGGACGAGCCGGTCGGAAAAGGCGCCGGGCTGCGTCCGGCCGACCGAGATCGAGCCGATCACCTGGCCGTCGCGCAGCATCGGCACGGCGAGGTTGGCGCGAAAGCCGGAGCGCACCGCCGCGTCCTTCAGGGCGTAGTCGGGGTCGTCGAGCACGTCTGCGATGCGCACGGGGGCGCGATCGAGGATCGCGCGCGCGTTGGCGGCGCCGCGGCTGAGAGGCATCGGGAACGCCGCGTGCATCATGTCCGACGCCTGCTTCGAGACGCCGTGGAAGGCGACGAGATCCAGCGTCGCGCCGTCCAAGCGCGTGACGGCGCCAATCTGCGCATCGCACAGTGTCATCGCGCGCTCGGCGATCGCGTCGAAAACCGGCTGCACGTCGTTCGGCGATTCGCTGATGACCTTGAGGATCGCTGCCGTCGCGGTCTGCTGCTCGAGCGCCTCGGTCGTGTCGTTGAACAGGCGCGCGTTCTGCAGCGCCACCGTCGCCTGGCGCGACAGGCCGACCAGGAACTCGAGCTCGCGCGGCTCGAACTCGGCGCCGCCGTTGCGCCACACCGCCATTGCTCCGAGCACCTGGGCGCCGGCCAGCAACGGCACGACCATCAGCCGCTCGTCGCTGTGGCGCTCGGTGCCGGGCACCTGCACACCGCGCGGATCGGCCTCGATGTCGTTGATGAGCTCGGCCTGGCCGCTCTGCAGCAGGCTGCCGATGATGCCGATCCCGGACTCGACGACCGTGGCCTTGATCGCCTCGGCGGCATCGCCGATCGCCACCGTCGCGCGGTGCGTGCCGGCGCTCGCGCCTGGGAGGAAGATGGCACTGCTGACTGCCTGGAGGGAATCCTTCGCGTGATGAGCGATGCGGTCCATCACCACCGAGAGATCGAGCGAGGAGGACAGGTCGCGACCCACGTCCGACAGCGCAGACGATTCCTTCGCGCGCCGCTCGGTCTCCTTCAGCAGGCGCTGAGTCTCGGCGAACAGGCGGGCGTTCTCGAGCGCTGTGCCCATGGATGCCGCGACCGTCGAGAGCAACCTCACGGTGCCAGGGTTGAAGGCGTGTTCGCGTTCTCTGTCGAACATGCCGATGGCGCCCAGCACGCGATCGCTCCCGACGATGGGAACGAACACCGTCGACTTCGTCGCCACTTCCCCCGGTGGTGCAAACAAACCGTAGTCTGCGTACTGTGTGGCGTCGTTGGCCACCATCGCCTCACGCCTGTGCAAGGCTGCATCCACGGGATTGCCGGGCTTCGGCGAAAACGAATGAGGCTCGGAGCGATGCCCGTTCTCGTAGCTGTAGACACCACGCACTTTGCGCGGCTGCTGATCGTCGTCCAACGATCCTTCAAACCAGTTGATGGCGATGTTGCCGCTATTGAAAACCTCGCGAAGCTGATCGCCCACCACGTCAACGACGCCCTGGAAATTCAACGCAGAAGCCATGCCGTTCTGGATGCTGTTGATCACCGCGAGCTCGGCGTTTCGCTGCTCGGTCTCCTTCAGGAGCCGTTGCGTCTCGGCGAACAGGCGCGCGTTCTCGAGCGCCGCGCTCATGCTGCCGGCCAGCGTCTCGAGCAGGCGCACGTCGTCCGGGCTGAACGCGTTCTCGCGCTCCATGTCGTTGAGGACGAGCATGCCGAAGACCACGCCACCGACGAGCAGCGGCACCAGCAGCAGCGACTTCGGCGAGGTCTGGCCATGGACCAGGCCGCTGCTGCCGAGGCGGGCGGAGAGCTCGAGGATGTTCTCGTTCGCGAGCAGGGTTCGGCCGGTGCGCATGACCTCGGCGCCGAAACCGCGATCGGTGATCGGCAGGGGGTCGGGGTGGACGCGAACGCCGTTGTGCACGCCGTAGGGAAAGACGAAACGGCCAGAGGCGCGATCGACGATCCGGATCCCTTCCAGCGAGCGCGGGAACACTTCGCGCAGCTTGTCGCCGACCACGTCGTACACGCCCTGGATGTCGAGCTTGCCGGCGAGCGACTGCTGCACCGCGTTGATGATCGCCAGCTCGGCAGCGCGTTGTTCGGTCTCCTTCAGCAACCGCTGGGTCTCGGCGAACAGGCGCGCGTTCTCGAGCGCCACGCCCATGCCGGCCGCCACTGTCGAGAGCAGGCGCACCGCGGCCTCGCCGAAGGCGTCCTCGCGCTCGTAGTTCTCGAGGATGATGGTGCCGAGGAAGCGATCGCCCGAGAACATCGGCACGAAGACCGACGACAGGCTCATGTCGGTGCCTTCGAAGTCGTGCAGCTGCATGGCCGCCGCGTCCGCGCGATTGCGGATGACCACTGGCCGCTGCTCCAGGAGTGCCTTGTCGAGCGGGCGGTCGAGCGTGTCGAGCACGGGCGGCAGCTCGCCCCTCACGCCATGCTCGTACGAATAGAGGATCAGCCGCATCCCCGTGGCCGCGTCGCGCCACGTGATCATCAGGTCGCCGGTGTCGAAGACTTCGCGCAGCTTGTCGCCGACGAGATCGACGATCGCCTGGAACTGCAGCTCGGCACTCACGCCCTGCTGGATGCTGTTGATCACCGCGAGCTCGGCGTTACGCTGCTTCGTCTCCTTCAGGAGCCGCTGCGTCTCGTCGAAGAGGCGGGCACTCTGCAGCGGTGCGCTCATGCTGCGGGCGAGACCTTCGAGAAGCCGCAGGTCGGCGTCGTCGAACGCCCGCAGCCTGTCCATGTCGAGGACCTGGATCAACCCGTGAAACGCGTCGCCGACGAGCAGCGGCACGAAGAGCCCCGACTTCTCCGCCCGCGTCCCCGGGACGACGTACGAGCCGTACCGGGCATTGCCGTCGCCCGGAAAGTCGTCGATCCGCAGCGACTCGTGGGTGCGCATGAGATGGGTAGTGATCCCCGATGCCAGCACCGGGATCGGAGCGACGACGATGCGCTCTCCACTCTCGTAGAAATACGGAAAGTGCATCGTGGCGGTCGCCGCGTCGTAGACGCGGATGCCCACGTCGGCACCGCCGAAGACCTGACGAAGGCTGTCGCCCGCGGCTTCGTAGATCGCCTGCATGTCGGTCGTCGTGGCAAGCGTCGTCTGGATGCTGTCAATCAGGTCCAGACGACGGTCGCGTTCCTCGACGTCGACGCTTCTTTGCGCCAGCAGGCGATCGCGAGCGTGCGCCCGGGCCGTCTGCCCGGCGATCAACGCCAGCACGTCGCGCTCGGTGTTGCCGAGGCGGCCGCTCGCCCCGTCCACATCGGCGTAGAGATGACCCAGCACTTCCCGTCCGGCGACCAGCGGCGCGACGATGCACGAACGCTGCGCGGCGCGGGGCACGCCGGCAGGCCCGTGGCGCAGGCGCGCGTGTCGCGTGCGACCGGCTTCGTCGAGCCACGGCGCGATCGCGGCGAGCAGCGTCGGTGCGTCTTCGTCGGCGGGGAGCGCGTCGGCAGCGACGGCAAGCGCGCCGCCGGCATCGACGAGCAGCAGGAGAACGCGCGTCGCACCGAGCGCCGCGGCGACAAGCGCGACCAGGCGGCGGTCCTCCCGATCGTCGTCTTGCGTGATGCGAATCTGGGTGCGTGTCGATCCGGGCATGAGCTGCGGGTCAGGGCGACGACATCGCCACGTCCCGGAGGACAGGGCGGGGGCAGTCTACAGGCGCGTCGCGCCGGCGCCGGTCCGTTCATCAGAGGATGAAAAGCAAGCGAGTTCGCCGACGGCGCCGCCACCGCGACACGTCGGCGTCTTGCCGGAACGACGCGACTGCGCCTGTATCGAACTGAACGTCCGTGCGACGTGCGGATGTTCACGGCACCGGCGCGTCGTGACGTGCACGCGGTCGAGGCCGTTCCTAACATGCGTCTTTCCTCGACTGGAGATGCGCCTCATGCCACGGCGAAACGGTCCGCAAGAGCGGACATCGGGCTTCGATGCCCTGCGCGATCGCCTGCCGCGATCGATCGCCTTGCGGCTGGCGCGCGCAGGCTTCATGGCGGCAGCGGCGCCGGCACGACAGCCCGAGCCTGCCCGGATCGCCGACGACGCCGAGAAGCGTGACGATCCTTCCGACCACGGCCCCAGGACCCACGACCGATGAAACTCGTCGAAGACACCAGCGAAACCTACATCCCGTCGTTCACGCTGACGCCGGAGAAGAAGGAGCTCGATCCGAACCGCAACGCCGACGTCGTCGCCAGGCCCAACTTCATCAACGACATCGCCGCCGGCAAGGTCGAGCTGCCGACGATTCCGGCAGTCGTCCAGAAGCTCATCGCCGCGCTGCGCGATCCGAACGTGGACTCCAGGAAGATCGGCGAGTCGCTCTCGAAGGATCCGATCCTGAGCGCCAAGGTGCTGCGCCTGGCGAACTCGTCGTTCTTCGGCGGCCAGCGCTCGATGTCGTCGATCGACGCGGCCGTGGCTCTGATCGGCATCCAGGCGCTCAACCGGCTGATCGTCGCCTGCGGCGTGTCGTCGTCGTTCAAGCCCATTCCCGGCATCGACATGGACGGCTTCTGGCGCGACGCGCTGCTGGCCGCCACCGCCGCCAACAAGCTCGCACCGCGCCTCGACGCCGACCCGGAAGCGGCCTACGTCTGCGGCCTGCTGCACTCGACCGGCCACCTGATCCTCTGCCAGACCTATCCCGAGATCGCCGACCTCATCTTCACCGGCTATGCGGTCGTGCGCGGCGTCGAGCTGGCGGCGATCGAGAACGAGAACTTCGGCAGCGGCCACCCGGAGGTCGCCGCACTCTGGATCGAGAGCATCGGCTTCCCCCAGCCGGTCGCCGACACGATCAGGAAGGCGGTGCAGCCGCCGGCCGCCACCGACGTCCAGCTCGACCACGCGCTGCGCGCCGCCTGCGTGCTCGCCCAGGCCGCCGGCAACAAGGACGACGCCGAGACCGCGTTCGCCGCGCTGCCGCCCTACGTCCGCTCGAAGTTCGGCGGCGCCCACGGCAAGCCCGACCGCGCCTTCGACAAGCTCTACGAAGCGCTGCAGGAGACCGAGCCGACGTTCTAGGGCGCTAGCGGCGCCGGTTCGCGCAGGCCACGGTCTTCGCCCAGTACGCGCGGCTGATGCCGTAGGGCTCGCCGAGATAGCCCTGGCGGCGGTGGTACGCCGCGAGCTTCGCTTCCACGTCGCGTCCGGCGCGGCCGGCCGCGCGCATGTCGACCAGGCCGACGCAGTTGGCTTCGAGCTCGTCGAGCGTTCCGGTGCGTGCATGCGCGCACTCGTGGAAGAAGACGAAGTCGTGCTCGACGTCAGGGGCGCTCGAGAGCAGCAGCAGGTTCCAGTCGATCGTCCAGCCCGTGCCCGGCTCGTGGTGGGTGAAGCCGATGTAGCCGTGTGGCGCAGAGCGATCGTCGGCCGGGTGCTCGCGCTCGCGCGCGATTCCCTCCGAGGTCGCACACTCGCCATAGGTGCCGTCGCTGAAGGTGAAAGCCGAGGCGCAGGCCGGCGCGACCAGCAAGGCAAACAGCAGCACGGCAGAGGCTTGCACCCTGCGACGATGCGATGGGATCGGTGCGACCGGGGGCGGCGATGACATGAGGCGACGGGGCCCCGACCCGCGAGGCGACGTGCCGACGATGGTAGCGACGGCGCGGCCGCAGCCAAGGGGCGCGCCAGAGCTTCGCCTGCCGCGAGATCGCTCACGATCGCGCGCGTCGACGGCCGCGGCTTTGGAGCGATCATCGTCGCGATGGGTTCGCTCTCCGATACGCTCGACGACCGCGTCTCGCTGCGCGAGCGGCTCCTCTTCGTTCCCGACGACGTGCCGCGCGTCGCCTGGTTCGGTCGCCTGGCCGCGTTCGCGCTCATGCTGCTCTGGGGCATGAGCATCGTGTTCGGCAGGATGACCGACCCGCCGACCTTCCTGCACCTGACGGTCATCCTCTTCCACGAGGCGGGGCACGTCGTCTTCATGCCGTTCGGCGAGGCGCTGCGCGTCGCCGGCGGGACGCTCGGCCAGCTGCTGATCCCGCTCGCCTGCGCTGTCGCGCTGCACCGCCGCGACGACAACTTCGGCGCCGCCATGTGCGCGGCTTGGTTGTCGCTCAGCCTGATGGACGCTGCGGTCTACGCGTACGACGCCTTCGATCCGGTGCTGCCGCTGATCGGCGGCGGCACCGGTGCCGACCGCTTCCACGACTTCATCTTCCTGTTCGAGCGCTACGGCCAGCTCGATCACGCCCGAGGCTGGGCGATGGCGATGAAGGCGCTCGGCGCGCTCGGTCTGCTCGCTGCAATGGCCTGGGCCGCCGTGCTGCTGTTCCTGCAGAGCGAGCGGCTGGAGCAGCGCTGAGCCTGCGCCGGCGCGTCACTCGCGCTCCGCTTCCTTCTCCATCTCCTTCAGCATCCGCTCCAGCCGATCCTTCAGCTTCTCGGTCGAGAGCTTCTCGCGGAAGCGCTCGACCATCAGCGGCAGCGCGAACGGGCTCGGCACCGCGAGGTCGACGAAGACGACGCGCTGGTCGCGCATGCGCCTGAGCACCTGCGCGAGTCGCCCGATGTCGAGCTCCTGGCTCAGCACCTCGCTCTCGGCCTGGCCGAGCAGCATGTTGGCGCCGTCGTACTTGCGAAAGACCTCGTAGAACAGCGAGCTCGACGCCTGCAGCTGGCGGTTCGACTTCGGCTGCCCCGGAAAGCCCTGGCTGATGAGCCCCGAGACGCGCGCGATCTCGCGAAAGCGCCGGCGCGCGAGCTCGCTCGAGTTGAGGCTGGCCAGCACGTCGTGGAGCAGGTCGCCTTCGTCGAACAGGCTCTGGTCGATCAGCGACGCCGGATCGACGGGCTTGGCCGAAAGCAGCTCGAGCCCGTAGTCGTTGATGACGATCGAGAAGGTGTTCGGCTCGTCCTTCGAGAGGCGCCACGCGAGCAGGCTGCCCAGGCCGATGTGCGCGTTGCGGCCCGCGAACGGAAACAGGAACAGATGCTGGCCCTCGCGCGAGACGAGCCGCTCGATCAGCAGCGTCTTCGGCGTCGGGATGCGCGAGAGGTGCGCCTGCGTCTCGAGCATCGGCCGGGCCGCTTCCATCTCGGGCTCGAAGAAGTCGCCCTGCGCGGCATCGGCGAGCACCTCCATGACCGCGTCGGCGAGCTCGCTCGAGAGCGGCATCTTGGCGCCGGCCCAACTGATCATCGCCGCCTTCCTGCCGTCGGCGCGCTTGACGTACGCCGTCATCTCCTCGGCACGCACGAACTCGAGCGTGCGGCCGGCGAAGACGAAGCAGTCGCCCTTCCTCAGGCGCGCGACGAAGCCTTCCTCGACGACGCCGATGCGGCCGCCGGTGAGGTACTTCACCTGCATCGCCGCGTCGCTCACGATCGTGCCGATGTTGAGCTTGTGACGGCGCGCGATGACGCGGTTCGGCACCCGGTAGACGCCGTCGTCGCCGGCGACGACGCGGTGGTATTCCGGATACGCCGTCAGGCTGTCGCCGCCTTTGACGACGAAGTCGAGCGCCCACTGGAATTCGGCGGCGGTGAGCTTGCGGTACGCCCACGCGCCCTTCACCTCCGCGTACATCGCCTCGGCCGCGAAGCCGCCGCCGATGGCGATCGTGACGAGGTGCTGGACGAGCACGTCGAAAGGCTTGTCGGGCGTCGAGCGCTTCTCGATCCTGCCGGCGAGCGCCGCGCGCCGCGCTGCAGCGGCCTCGACGAGCTCGAGCGTGTTGGTCGGCACGAGCGTGATCCGGCTCGCGCGGCCCGGCGCGTGGCCGCTCCGTCCGGCCCGCTGCAGCAGGCGTGCGACACCTTTCGCGGAGCCGATCTGCAGGACGCGCTCGACCGGCAGGAAGTCGACGCCGAGATCGAGCGACGAGGTCGCGACGACCGCCTTCAACCGCCCTTCCTTCAGGCCGAGCTCGACCCAGTCGCGCACGTCCTTGTCGAGCGAGCCGTGGTGCAGCGCGACGACTCCCGCCCAGTCGGGCCGCTGCTCGAGGATCAGCTGGTACCAGGCCTCGGCCTGCGAGCGCATGTTGACGAAGACCAGCGTCGTCGACGAGCGCTCGATCTCCTCGACGACCGGCAGCTGCATCTGCTTGCCGAGGTGGCCGCCCCACGAGAAGCGGCCCGGGTTGGCGGGCAGCAGGGTGTCGATCACGAGGTTCTTCTCGATCCTGCCGCGCACGGCGAGACCGTCGTCGCGGCCGAGCAGCACCTGCATGGCCTCGTCGAGGTTGCCAAGCGTCGCCGACAGGCCCCAGACGACGAGGCCCGGGTTCCAGCGCTTCAGGCGCGCGATCGCGAGCTGCACCTGCACGCCGCGTTTGTTGCCCATCAGCTCGTGCCACTCGTCGACGACGACGGTGTGGATGCCGGCGAGCTCTTCGCGCGCCGCCTCGCGCGTCAGCATCAGGCTGAGCGACTCGGGGGTCGTGACGAGCGCGGTCGGGAAGCGCCGGTCCTGCCTGG
Organism: Burkholderiales bacterium; assembly: GCA_038236565.1. Taxonomy (GTDB): domain Bacteria; phylum Pseudomonadota; class Gammaproteobacteria; order Burkholderiales; family Burkholderiaceae_C; genus Schlegelella_A. The sequence goes on from JBBRZP010000022.1 coordinate 17,798, forward strand.
CGCGCTCGGCCGCGGGCGTGTCGCCGGTGCGGATGCCGACGCTCCATGCCAGGCCGAGGTCGTCGAGCGGCGCGCGCATCGCCCGCGCCGAATCGGCGGCGAGCGCGCGCATCGGCGTGAGCCAGAGGACACCGAGCGGCGGCGCTGTCCCGCGCGCCGTGGCAGCGCCCGGCAACGCTGCGGCGACCCGCGCCCGCTCGAGCGCGCCGAACCAGACGGCGTAGGTCTTGCCCGAGCCGGTCGTCGCGTGCAGCATGCCGCTCCGGCCCGAGGCCATCGCCGTCCAGACCTCGCGCTGGAACGGGAAGGCGCGCCAGCCGCGTGCGTCGAACCAGGCGTCGCCCAGCTCGGGCGGCGTGTCGGCGTCGACGCTCGCGTCGCGCTCGAGCGCGGCCGACGCGGACACGCGCGCTCTCATGCCTTGGCGGCGCGGGGCTTGCGTCGCTCGTAGAACGCCATCAGCGGCGTCACCGACACGCCGTGCACGACGATCGAAACGACAACCACCGACAGCACCAGCGCCGTCATCTGCGAGGCTGCGGCCTTGTCGAGCCCCTGGCCGATCGCGTACGTGAGGTAGAAGAGCGAGCCGACGCCGCGGACGCCGAACCAGCCGATCAGGCCGCGCTGCCCGACCGAGGTCTTCGAGCCGACCAGGCCGATCGCCACCGACAGAGGCCGGATCACGAGCAGCAGCAGCGCCACGAACGGCCACGAGACCTCGCGCCAGTCGATGGCCCAGAGCAGCATGCCGATCGCGACGACGGCCGCGATCTCGGCGATGCGCTCGATCTGCTCGTTGAAGCTCAGCATCGCGTGCGCCATGAACGCCGGCGCGTGCTTCTCGTCGGTCGCGGCCTGCTCGGCGTGCGAGACGTCGGGGTCGGCGTGGGCCTCGGCTGCGATCTCGGCCGATCGTTTCTGCCGCGTCTGCGCGGTCGTCGCGCTGGTCGGAGCACCTGCGCCCACAGCCGCGCTCGCGCGCTGCTCGACCCGCCGCAGCGCGACGCCCGCGGCGAACACGGCGAGAAAGCCGTAGCCGCCAGCGAGGCTGGTGACGCCATAGGTGAGGCCGATCAGGCCGAGGGCGAGGAAGTTGTCGAGGCCGACGGCTTCGCGATGCGTGCGCCGGAGGTACAGCACGAGCTTGCCGACGAAGGTGCCCAGCAGGGCACCGAAGCCAATGCCGGCGCCCACGCTCCACAGCACGTCGAGCGCGAGCCAGCGCGAGAGCGACGGCCCGAGGTCGTGCAGGCCGAGCAGGCCGAGGCCGAGCAGCACGAACGGAAACGCCGTGCCGTCGTTGAGGCCGGCCTCGCCGGTGAGCGAGAAGCGCAAGCGGTCGCGGTCGGCGGAATGGGCCAGCTGGACGTCGGAGGCAAGCACCGGGTCGGTCGGCGCGAGCATGCCGCCGAGCAGGATCGCCGCGCCGAGCGACAGGCCGAGCCAGGCCATGCCAGCCGCGGCGATGAGCGCCACGGTGGCGATCATCGAGACCGCCGCGAGCCGCACCGGCAACAGCCAGCGGCCGTCGCTCAGTCCCAGGCTCATCTTCAGGCCCGAGCCGAAGAGCGAGAGCAGGACGACGACCTCGGCGAGGTGCTCGAGCGCCTTGGCGTCGTTGCCGATCGAGACGCGGGTCCAGCCGAGCCAGACCGGGCTGATCGCGGCGCCGGCGGCGAGGTACAGCATCGACGTGCTGAGCGGCAGGCGCGACAGCAGCGAATCGCCGAGCGCCATGACGAGAAGAAGGAGGCCGACGACGGCCGACCACGAAGCGATGTCCATTGAGAAAAGCGAGAAGCGAGGCGAGACCGGCAGGGGCAGCGAAACACCTTAGCAGACGGCGCGCCGTGCCCCGTACAGTGGCGCACTCTTCGAAGGAGCCCGTCCATGCCCGTCTCGCGTCGAACCGCTCTCGCCCGCGCCGCCGTCCTCTGTGTCGCCTCCTTGCTGGCCGTGCCGTCGGCCTTCGCACAGGTCGACAAGCCGGTGCGTCTGCTCGTCGGCTTCGCGCCCGGCGGCTCGGCCGACATCGCGGCGCGCCTCATCGCCGAGCGCATGCGCGAGGAGCTGAAGCAGCCGGTGCTGGTCGAGAACCGCCCCGGCGCCGGCGGCCGGCTCGTCGCCGAGGCGGTCAAGAACGCGCCTGCCGACGGCAGCGTGCTGATGCTGACGCCGATCGTCGTCACCGTGCTCGCGCCGATGGTGTTCTCGAAGCTGCCCTACGACCCGATCGCCGACTTCGCTCCGGTCGCGCAGGTGGCCAACTTCCAGTTCGCGCTGTCGGTCAACGCGACCCATCCGGCCAGGACCATCGGCGAGCTCGTCGCCTGGTACAAGGCCAATCCGGCGAAGGCCAACTTCGGCAGCCCGGCGCCGGGCAGCCTGCCGCATTTCTTCGGCGTCATGGTCTCGAAGAGCGCCGGCCTCGATCTCGTGCACGTGCCCTACAACGGCGGCGGGCCGATGATGAACGCGCTGATGGGCGACCAGATCACGGCCGGGATCGACACGCTCGCCGAGCAGGTCGAGCTGCACAAGACGGGCCGCGTCCGGATGCTCGCGACCACCGGCGCGACGCGCAGCCCGTTGCTGCCCGACGTCCCGACCTTCGCCGAGTCGGGCCTGGCCGGCGTGCAGGGCACGGCCTGGTTCGCGGTCTACGCGCCGGCGAAGACGCCGGAAGCGACGGTGCGCCAGCTCAACGCCGCGGTCAACAAGGCCATCGCGGCGCCCGAGGTGCGCGAGCGCTTTCTCAAGCTCGGCCTCGAGCCGAGCGGCGGCACGCCGGCCGATCTCGCGGCGCGCATGGCGCAGGACACGGCGCGCTGGGCACCGATCGTCAAGGCCTCCGGGTTTCGCGCCGACTGATGGCCCGCTCGCCGTCGACGAGACGCTGCGCCACTGCGCTCGGCGCGCTGCTGCTGCCGGCGGCCGCGCTCGCGCAGGACGCGACGCCGCGGCCGGCCGGCACCGCGTCGCTCGCGCCCGTCGTCGTCACCGCGACGCGCACCGAGGCGGCGCCCTTCGACATCCCGGCGTCGATCGACCGCATCGGCTCGGAGACCATCCGCGACGGCCGGGCGCAAGTGAACATCTCGGAGAGCGTCGGCGGCGTGCCGGGCCTGCTCGCGCGCGACCGGCAGAACTACGCGCAGGACGTGCAGATATCGGTGCGCGGCTTCGGCGCGCGCTCGACCTTCGGCATCCGCGGCGTGCGCCTCTACGTCGACGGCATTCCGGCGACCTTTCCCGACGGTCAGGGCCAGATCTCCAACGTCGACCTCGGCTCGGCCGATCGCATCGAGGTGCTGCGCGGCCCGTTCTCCGCGCTCTACGGCAACTCGTCGGGCGGCGTGATCCAGGTCTTCACCGAAGACCCGGCGTCGCGTCCGACCGTCGACTTCAGCATCGCCGGCGGCAGCGACGGCGTCGTGCGCCTCGGCGCCAAGGCGAGCGGCACGACGCCAGGTCTCGGCTACGTCGTCGCCGCGAGCCACTTCCGCACCGACGGCTACCGCGACCACAGCGCTGCCGAGCGGACGATCGGCAACGCCAAGCTGACCTTCGTCAACGACACCGGCGGAACGATCACGGTGATCGTCAACAGCCTCAACCTGCCGCGCGCGCAGGACCCGCTCGGCCTGACGCGCGCCCAGTTCGGCGCCGACCCGCGCGGCGTCGACGCGGCGGCGCTGCAGTTCGACACGCGCAAGAACGTCGATCAGACCCAGGTCGGTCTGATCTACGACCAGCGCATCGACGCCGCGAACGCGCTGCGCCTGCTGATCTATACCGGGCATCGCAACACGACGCAGTTCCAGTCGATCCCGGTCGCGACCCAGGCGAGCCCGCTCCATCCGGGCGGCGTGATCGCGCTGTCGAGCGACTACCGCGGCACCGACCTGCGCTGGACCAACCGCGGCCGCGTCGCCGGGCAGCCGTACACGCTGGTCGCCGGCCTGGCCTACGACACGCTCGAGCAGCGCCGGGTCGGCTACCAGAACTTCGTCGGCACGACCCTCGGCGTGCAGGGCGCGCTGCGCCGCGACGAGCTCGACACCGCCTCCGACTTCGATCCCTACGCGCAGGCCACGGTGCAGCTCTCGACGCGCTGGTCGGTCTCGGCCGGCGTGCGGCGCAGCCATGTGCGCTTCGACTCCGCCGACCACTACGTCGTCGGCGCGAACGGCAACGACAGCGGCTCTGCGCGGTATGCGGCGACGCTGCCGGTCGTCGGCGCACTGTTCGCGCTCGACGAGCACGTCCATCTCTACGCGACCGCCGGCCGCGGCTTCGAGACGCCGACGTTCAACGAGATCGCCTACAGCCCGAACGGGGCGACCGGCCTCAACTTCGCGCTCCGGCCGGCGAAGAGCGACAACCTCGAGGTCGGCGTGAAGACGCGCTCGGCCGACCTCGGCGACGCGACGCTCGCGTTCTTCGAGACGCGCACCCGGCAGGAGATCGTGACGCTCGCCAACGTCGGCGGCCGCTCGACCTTCCAGAACGCCGGCACGACGCGGCGCCGCGGCGTCGAGGCAGCGTGGTCGGCGACGTACGCGCAGAACCTGCGCGCGCAGATCGCCCTCACCTACCTCGACGCGATCTACCGCGACAGCTTCCTCACCTGCAACATCGCGCCCTGCCCGGCCGCGAGCCAACAACGTGTCGCCTCCGGCAACCGCATCCCGGGAGTGGCGCGCGGCTCGGCGTACGCGTCGCTCGCGTGGGCGCCGGTGTCCGGCTGGCGCGGCGCCGTCGAGGCAAGGCGGACCGGCATGGTGCCGGTCAACGACACCAACTCCGACGCGGCGCCACGCTCGATCGTCGTCGGCGCCAGCGTGGGCTACGTCGGCCGCCTCGGCGGCTGGCAGCTCGGCGGCTCCCTGCGCGGCGACAACCTGCTCGGCAAGCGCTACGCCGGATCGGTGATCGTCAACGAAGGCAACGGCCGCTTCTTCGAGCCCGCGCCGGGCCGCACCTGGTTGCTCGGGACGTCGGCAAGCTACGCGTTCTGACGCGGGCGTCGCGCACCGGGCGCGGCTTTGTCGCCCATGAAGGTCCGCTCGCGGCCACAACCGGCCGGTCGTGATCGACAGCTTTTGCGCACTCTGATTTGCCACTAATCGGCATGGAGCGTTGTTGCTCGGCCGGAACGCGCACGCGACGGTCAATGCCTCCGCGAGCAAATTTGCTGAATCTTGCCGCAGCGCTCTTGCCCCGCAGAAACCTTGATGCTCGGCCTCCCTGCCATTGCCGCGGCCACCCGGCGGCAAGATACGCCGATCGAGCGGGCGATCCAATCCCTTCCCGACGAGTTTCCATCGGTGGCGACAAACCGGGTCGCGAGGCGCCGAAGCGTGCCTGGTCAAAGGGCATGCTCGTCGGTGCCTGAGCGCATTCGACCTGGTTCGGCGGCGATTCGTCGGATTCAGTTTGGCCACCGAGGGCGATCCGACTAGCCTTCGACCACCTTTCCCAACAGGGATTGACGGTCCCGGCCAATTGATGGAGCCTTTCGACAATGGAGGGGGAGCGCGGGCGCGTGCAGCCTCGAGGAGCGCTCGCCCTCCGACTTGATGCCATGGACATCGTCCCGTTTCAACGCCACCGGTCATGGATCGAGTCACTCGGGCTGATGGCGGCCTTGTGTGTCGCGATCGCGTTCATGATCGCCGCGATTGAGACCATGTGGAATTTCTTCCTCGAGCCACTGCCCGACGCGTGGCGCGAGTTCGCGTCGACGTGGCGCTACTTCGTGGTCGGGTCGGCGGTGGTGCTGCTGCTCGTGGCACGGCTGCCCCGTTGGCTACCGCAGCGCCGATGGCTGCGCTGGTCGGGGTTGGCCGTGGCCGCGGTGGTCGCCGGCGTGGTTGGTTGGTGCGCCCAGGACGGGTTCGCGCTGCTGGACACGGGGGCTCACCTCACGGACGAGGATCGGCCTCATTTCCTGCACACGTTGGTCGTGCTGGCCCTGTTGGTCAGCGGCATGGGCGAGTACCGATGGCGCAGCCAGCGTGCGGCGGCGGCGTTGCACGAGGCCGAGCTGAACCGCATTCGCCTGCAAGGCGAGCTCGCCAGGAGCCGACTGCTCTTGCTGCAGGCGCAGATCGAGCCGCACTTCCTGTTCAATTCGCTGGCCAACGTGCGGCGCCTGCTGCGCACCGACGGCGACTCCGGCCGCGCGATGCTCGCCGATCTGATGCGCTGTCTCGAGGGCGCCCTGCCGCGCATGAGGAACGACATCACCACGCTCGCGAGCGAGGCCGAAATGATCCGCGCGTTCCTCGCCGTTCATCAGATCCGGATGGGGCACCGGCTTCGTGTCCGCATCGACGTTGCGGCGGAACTCGGCGCCCGGGCCGTGCCGCCCATGATGCTGATGACCCTGATCGAGAATGCGCTCAAGCACGGCCTCGGGCCCCTGCCCGAAGGCGGCACGATCGAGATCCGCGCGGCCGAAACCGGCGGCCGTCTCGTTCTGAGCGTGGCCGACACCGGCCGGGGGCTCGTCGCCGGCGCCGGCGGCGGCACCGGGCTGGCCAACATCCGGGCGCGCCTGAAGGCCATGCATGGCGCCGCGGCGGGCTTGTCATTGCGACTGAACGAGCCGCACGGCGTCGTCGCCGAGATCGCACTGCCGACGCAGCCGGCATGAATACCCTGACCTACGGTCGCGGAGCGCCGGAGTGGCGGCTCTTCAGATGGGCGGCGAGGGCATGGTGTCGCATGGGTTGGCGCCATGTGCTCTTGGCACTGGCGCTGAGTGTCGCTAGGCATTTGATGGGTCCACTGGGGGGCATGTTGTTCGCGCCATTTGAATTGCCGCCTGGAATTGACCCATACGTCGACTATCTCAACGGACGCTGGATGGTTGGCACGATCCCGATTGTCTATGCCGTTCTCGTCGCCGACGAAGCGTTCGACGACGGCGTGCCCGCGCTGCGTGCCTACGGCTTGACGCTCGTCGCAGTGGCGGCACTGGTACCGGTGATCCGGTGGTATGCCGAGGGGCTCATGGGTTGGCCAAGAGGATGGGGGGCTCCGAAGATGTTGCTCGGGGCACTGTCCCTGCTGTTCCAGGGCGGGCTCGCGATCTCGATCTACGCCTACTGGCGCGTCACGCAACGCAGCACACGCCGCGCCCAGGCTGCCCAAACCGAGCGGGTGCGCAACGAGCAGCGCGTGCAGGCCGCCAATCTGCTCGCGCTGCAGTCGCGCGTCGAACCGCAGATGCTGTTCGACGCGCTCGGCCGCATCGGTGCGCTGCACCCGCGCGATCCGCAGGCCGCCGATACGCTGCTGGCCGACCTGATCGCGCTGCTGCGCGCGATGATGCCGGGGCCGAAGACCGACCACTCCACCGTCGAGCGCGAGTTCGCGCTGGTCGATGCATGGTTGAACGTGACGGGTGATGCGGCTGCCGGCACTGCGCGCGTTCGGCTCCACATGGCGCCCGAGGCGGGCCCGCTCGGCATCGCGCCGATGCTGGTGTTGCCGCTGCTGCGCACGGTGCTGACCGCGCCGGATGTGCGGGGCTGCCAATGGGGGCTGGATGCGCGCCTTTCCGGTGACCGCCTGCTGGTGACGCTGCGCGCCGACGACGCCCACGACACGGAGGCCGCAGCAGCCCTGATCGCCGGCGTCGACCTGTCGACGCTGCGCGACCGCCTCACCCAGCTGTTCGGGCGCTTCGCCCATCTCACCGCGTCTGCCCGGCCGCCGGCGCTGACGCTCGATCTGCCGCGCCTGCAGGAGGACCCCGATGACGACGGCCCTGATCGCTGAAGACGAGCCGCTGCTCGCTGCCGAGATCCGCGAGGAGCTCGCGCGGCTGTGGCCCGAGCTCGCCATCTGCGCGACCGTGCACGACGGCCACGCGGCTCTGCGCGAGATCGACCAGCACCACCCGCAGGTGCTGTTTCTCGACGTGCAGATGCCGGGCCTCACCGGCATCGAGGTCGCGCGCGTCACGGGCACCGGCGCGCACGTGGTGTTCATCACCGCGTTCGACCACTACGCGGTGCAGGCGTTCGAGGAGGGCGCGGTCGATTACCTGCTCAAGCCGCTCGACACCGCGCGGCTGGCGCGCGCGCTGCGCCGCGTCAAGGAGCGGCTGAATCGGCCGCCCGCCGACCTGAGCGGCCTGCTCGAGCAGCTGCAACGCGCGCCGGAGACCGACCGGCTCCAATGGATCACGGTGCTGCACGGCCGCGACATCCAGCTCATCACGGTCGACGACGTGTGCTACTTCCGCGCCGACAGCAAGTACATCGCGGTCGTCACGGCCGAGAACGAATCGCTGATCACCACGCCGCTGAAGGAGCTGATCGAGCGGCTCGACCCGGCCGTGTTCTGGCAGATCCACCGCGGCGTGATCGTCAACGTCAACGCCGTCAAGAGCGTGCGTCGGACGATCGCGGGGCACCTGGAGCTGCGCCTGAAGCAGCGCACCGAGACCTTGCGCGTGAGCGCGGCCAACGCGCACCTGTTCAAGCACATGTAGCGGCGGTACGCCGCGCGACGCGCGTGTGTGCGCCGCGGTCGAGTTCATGCGCCCAACGGGCGCGACACTGCAAGCGCGCGTCTTGGAGTTGCGCCGCTGAATTCGTGACCTGAGCGAAGGCGACGACGTGAAATCACGGTTCGTCGGTGCCGTCATGCGTTGATCGGCCTTTTCGAGCTTCCGTCGGATTCAGGTGTCAAGCGACGACCGTCATCGGTACGGTCCCGTCACCAGAACTCGCTGGTGCTCTTGAAGGACTGACATGACTACTCCTCGAAGCAGGCTGGCGCGCGCTCCCCTCGCCTGTTGCATCGGCTTGATGTCGCTTGCCGCGGCAGGACTACTGACCACTGCCTGCGGCGGCAGCGACGCTCCCCAGGACCAGTCGGTAACGATCACCGTCGCCGGCCCGAACGCCGTCTCGTACTGGAACGAGGTCGCCTCGAACACGGTGAATGTCGCCGGCACCGTGACCGGCACGCCCGAAGAGAAGCTGCCCAACTACCCTGTCGATCTGGCGACGGTGCACATCGCGATCTACGACGCGGCGATGGCGATCGCCGGGACCCATCAGCCGTTCGCGGTCACGCCCGCTTCGGCCTCGGCCTCGGCGTCGATGGATGCCGCGGTGGCGTCGGCGGCGTACCGGGTTCTCGTCGGCCTGTTCCCGACGCGAACGGCCCAGTACCAAGCCGCGTACGACAGCTATCTGCTGACCATCCCGGGCGGAACGCCGAAGACGCAGGGCCTCGCGATCGGCGCCGAGGTCGCTGCCGCGATCCTCACCCTGCGCGCCAACGACGGGCGCTCGGTCGTGCTGCCGACCTATGTGCCAGGAACGCAGCCCGGCCAGTTTCGCGGCACCAACCCGATCAACCGATTCGCGTCGTCGATCAGGCCGTTCGTCGTCACGTCGAACTCCCAGTTCCGGGCTCCAGGCCCGCCGGCGCTCACCAGCGCCGCCTATGCCGCCGACGTGAACGAGACCAAGGCGCTCGGCTCGGCGACGAGCACGACGCGAACCGCCGACCAGACCGAGCTCGCCCGCTTCGGCACCTCGCCGCCGCCGCTGTACTGGGAACCCAACATGCGCGTATTCGCGACGACCAACCGCAGCGTCGCCGAGCAGGCGCGCCTCATGGCGATGATCTGGGTCGCCCAGGCCGACGCCACCGACACCTGCTTCGAGTCGAAGTATTTCTACCAGGCGTGGCGGCCGATCTCGGCGATCACGCTGGCCGACACCGACGGCAACCCCGCCACCGACGTCGACCTCGCCTGGACGCCGAGCCAGCCGACGCCGAACCACCCCGAGTACCCTGCCGCGCACAGCTGCGTCAGCGGCGCGATGGCCGAGATCCTGAACAGCTACTACGGCACGGTGAACATCACCTTCGACCTGGTCGGTGCCGGCGCCGCGACTGGGATCACGCGGCACTACACATCGACGACGGCGATGATGCAAGAGATCCAGGTCGCCCGCATCGCCGGCGGAATGCACTTTCGCACCTCCACAGTCGACGGCGAAGCGCTCGGCAGGAACGTCGCGCGCTGGATCGTCGCGCACAAGTTCCAAGCGCGATGACGGAGATTTTGAGGTGAGCCGGCGCAGAACCGTTGCGTCGGCTTTCGGGTGGGCTATTCAAATGAATGAAGGGCCGCAAGGGGGTCGGGAGGCGTCATCCGATCGGACCATCGCCAATCGTTCTTGTCACGACGCGAAGTAGCACGATCTCTCCGATCGAGCGTACGCGCCTCAGGCAGGCTTCCGAGGTGGTGCCCTTAGAGTCGGGGCCCGATGATCGCCACGCCTTCCGCCGTCACGCGCGAACGACTGCGGCGCTTCATGCGCATCGTGAGCATCGCCGCCATCATCGGTGCGGGCGTCGGCGCACTCTACGGCGGCGCGATTGCCGGGCCGGGCGCCCGCTCGCTGCTCGCTTCCCTGCTGATCTCCATACCGATCGGTGTCATCGACGCCCTGCTCATGGCTTCATGGATCGCAGGCATCGAGTTCTTCGTGCTGCCGCGCGCTTCGATGCGATGGCTCGACGCGCTGCCGTTCGCTGCGGTGTTCGTCCTGAAGACGCTTATCTACGGCGCGATCTCGGGGGCGGTCCTCGGCGGCCAGCCGGGTGAGCGCTTGTTGGGCGTCGTCACCGTCTATAGCGCGCGCACCGGGCTGATTGCGGTTTGCCTCGCGCTCGTGCCGGTTGCGGTCATGGTGATGATGTTTCAGGCCGCGGGCCTCGTCGGCTACCGCACGTTCATGGCGCTTCTGCTTGGAAAGTATCGCCGGCCCCACGCCGAGCGACGCTTCTTCCTCTTCGTCGACGTGGTGGGCTCGACCGCGATCGCCGAGCGGCTCGGGGCGCTGGAGGCGCATCGCTTCCTCGCCGCGGTGTTCACGGCAGTCGCCGAACCGATCCAGCTGTGCCGCGGCGAAATCTACCAATACGTCGGTGACGAGATCGTCATCACCTGGGTCGAGGCCGACGGCGTTGCCGATGCGCGGGCGTTGCGCTGCTTCTTCGCGATGCGCGCGGCGCTCGCCGCGGACGCGAGCCGTTTTGTCCAACGGTTTGACGTGCAACCGGCGCTGCGTGCAGCCCTGCATCTGGGCGAGGTCATCGCCGGCGAGGTCGGCCAGGTGCGCCGTGCGATCGTCTTCCATGGCGACGTCATGAACACGACCGGACGCCTCGAGCAGGCGACCCGCGAACTCGGATGCTTGTTCATCGCATCGGCGGAAGCGCTCGCCTCCCTGGGTTCGCCGCCCGAAATCCGTACCCACGACCTCGGCGCACTGGCGCTGCGCGGACGAGTCGAGCCCATCCATGCGTTCTGCGTCGAACATTCGGATCGGAGCGCTTGAGGAGCGCATGAGTGCCGTGCGGCGGAGAGGAGTTCTCCGCCCTGGCCTCGACATGTCGATCGGATGGATTCGTGCCGCGGCTCAGCGGATCAGTGCACGCCGTTGCCCAAAGTGATGGCATTCGCGCCTGGCTCGTCCTATGCAACTCGCGATCTTCGCTTCCGATCTGCCGGTTGCTCGCCGTTCCAGGCCGCCGTCGAAGCTCCGCTGGAGCAGTTGCCACGAGCGTGCCGCGTGGGCAGACTTCGCCGCATCAGCGCCACGTTCGGGAGCAAGAATGAAAATACCGTTGGAAAGGGCTCTTTGCTTCGGTGTTCGCCAGTCTCGCTTGCCTGGGTATGCCCCGACACGCGGGAGCACAAAGCCCGACCGATGGCAACGAACACTTGATCAAGTACGCGACCGGCACGGATCTTTTGATCCATCAGGTCGCGGCTGTTCGCCCGCAATTGCTTGCCTCGCCGGTGTTCCAGGTGATCCTTGCGCACCACACCAAGCCGGAAGAAGCAGGTGTCATCTTTGCGCGGACGAAGCCAAGGCTTGCGGTCTTCTACCATTTCTCGCTGCTGGGTACGCCACAAGTGAAGCCGATGACGGCGCAGGAGGTCGTTGATCTGGCGCACAGGAACTACAGCGGCGCAATCGAGGCTGGCGAGGACCTGATGGTCTTCCACGTTGGTCAGGAAGGCGTGACTGTCAGCAAATAGTTCCAGCCTGTACCCCGCGAATGACCGCTTCAACTAGTACTTGGATTCGTGTGGCTTGGCAGCGATCCTGAGTCTCGTGAGATCGGGCTCGGCGGCCAATGGAAACTTCGAGCGCAATCCATCGACGGTGCCGATCCGCTTCATGACCTCGACCGTCGACAGGTTTCCGGCCACGGCATATTGCGCCACGGCGGCATCGAGCCGGTGCACCGCTTGCACGACCTGCAGGACGGCGCGCTCGGATGGTGGATCCGGCCGGTTCTTGAGATCGCTCAGTTGGGCCGTCAGTCCCCACACCGTGGTGTCCACGTGGGCGTAGAACGGATTGCAGCGTTTCCACGCCTTCTTCATCTCCTCGCCGGGCAACCATGAAACCGCCGTGAGGTCCGCATGGTCGCTGCTCGCCACTTCCGGACTGGCGATTTCTCCAAGCTCGGTTGCGAACGCAGACACATTGAACGTGCAGTTCCCGTCGTTTCGCACGGATTTCAAATACAGCACGCTGCCATTCCAGGCGTCCAGAATTCCGTACTGGATGGCGACCGTGTTGGAAATCGTCTGGGTCTTTCCGTCCGGATTCTTCACGACCAGCGGAACGTTGATCGTTATGTTCGTGAACACGTTGCGCACGGCGACGGTGAAGTCTTAGAGTTGCTGTGAATTCGGGGTGGGATGCATCCTATGGACTGGACGCTGTGGCGGCGTTCGATCCAACCCACATGGAGCATCCCGATGAAGAAGGTACCTGCGAGCGAGGCAACGCGCAAGCGTCTTGA
>JBBRZP010000023.1:0-29785 GCA_038236565.1 Burkholderiales bacterium
CGAACGGCTGCTCGCGAGCCTCACGGCGCAGAGCGACCACATCGCCTCGGCGGCGGCCGAGGGCTACCTGCCGCGCCAGCAGGCGGCGCAGAAGCGCGACGAGGTGACGGCGCAGGAAAGCCGGCTCGCGAGCGCGCGCGGCGCCATGTCGCGCGTCGAGCGCGATCTCGAGACGAGCGACGCCGAACGGCGCCTGATCGACGCGCGCCTCGCCGGCGTCGTCGAGAACCGGCAGCGCTCGAGCGGCGAGCTCAACCGCCTCACGCTGCAGAGCGAGATGGACGCCGAGCAGGTGATGCGCGCGCCGCAGGACGGCCGCGTCTCGCTGGCGTCGCTCGCCGACGGCCAGTCGGTCGAGGCCGGCCAGCCCCTCTTCACGATCGCGCCGGCGAACGACGCGCTGGTGATGAAGCTGCTCGTCGCGCCGTCGGCAGTGGCCTCGGTGCGGCCCGGCGTCGAGATCAAGCTCGTGTTCCGCGCCTATCCGCAGGAGCGCTTCGGTCTCTTCCCCGCGCGGATCGAGAGCGTCAACGAAGTGCCTTCGCTGCCGGGCGAGCTGCCGCAGGCCGTCGGCCAGGCCGAGCCGGTGTTCGTCGCGACGGCGACGCTGCCGGCAGAGCTGCGCTCGACGACCGGCCAGGTGCTCGTCCTCAAGCCGGGCATGCTCGCCGACGCGCTCGTGCCGATCGAGCAGCGCACCGTGCTGGCGTGGCTGCTCGATCCGATCCTGCGCGGCCTCAACGACAGCGTCGGCCGCGGCGCCCGCACCGCCTCGGCCGAGCCGCGCCGCTGATGCTCGACTTCGCGCTCTGGGGCGGCCGCCGCGTTCCGTTCGTCGCGGCGAGCGAGCTGAACGAGTGCGGACTCGCCTGCCTGGCCGCGATCAGCGGCTACTTCGACGGCGAGCCCGGTCTGGCCGATATGCGCCGGATGGCGGTGCCGAGCGGCCGCGGCGAGACGCTGCTCGAGCTTCGCAATCTCGCCGAAAAGATCGGCCTGGCGGCGCGCGGCGTCAAGGTCGGCGTCCCGGCGCTGAGGCAGCTCGCGGTGCCGGCGATCCTGCACTGGGACATGAACCACTTCGTCGTCCTCGAGCGCGTCACCGCGGGCGGCATCGTGATCATGGATCCGGCCGCCGGGCGCATCGCCGTGCCGTGGACGGACGTCGACCGCTCGTTCACCGGGGTCGCGCTCGAGACGCGCGTCTCGCCCGACTGGAAGAAGGCCCGCGGCGCGAAGCGCAGGATATCGGTGCTCGACTTCCTGCGGCCGCTCTCGCAGTGGCGGCCCGACCTCGTCCTCGTCGCCGCGCTCTCGATCGCCATGGAGATCCTGGTGCTCGTCGTGCCGCTGCAGATGCAGCTCTCGATCGACAGCGCGCTGCAGGGCGCCGACGGTCGGCTCGTCTGGGTGCTGGCGGGCGGCTTCACGCTCGTCGTGCTGCTGCAGTCGGCGATCTCGGTGGTGCGCGCGTGGACGCTCTCGGTCTTCGGCGCGCGCGTCGGCTACGAGCTGAAGGACCGCTTCGTGCGCGCGCTGCACCGCAAGTCGGCGCGCTTCTTCCTCAAGCACCACAGCGCCGACATCCTGAGCCGCAGCCGCTCGGTCGACACGATCCAGTCTCTGGTGACGGCGCAGCTGCTGCAGGCACTGCTCGACGCCGTGATGTCGATCGCGATCATCGCCGTGATGCTGGCGGCAGTGCCGTTGATGGCGCTGGTCGTGATCGTGTTCGCCGCGCTCACGCTGGCGGTGACGGCGGGCCTGCGCCACGCGGCGATCGAGGTCTCGCGCCGGGGCCTGCGCGTCGCCGCGCAGGCCGACGCCTACTTCCTCGAGAACGCCCGCGCGGCGCGCGCGATCAGGCTGTTCGGCAAGGAGCAGGTGCGCGCCGCCGTCTGGCGCAACAAGTTCGTCGAGCTGACCAACCTCGGTCTCGCCGACGGCCGCCTGACGATGTTCTCCGACCAGGCGGCCCAGCTCATGAGCGGGCTCGGCAACGTCGCGCTGATCGCGACCGGCACGTGGCTCGTGCTCGGCAACGCCATCACGCTCGGCACGATGATGATGTTCTTCCTGTTCCGCGCCTTTCTCGTCGAGCGGCTCCACCGCGCGGTGAACTACGCGATGGAGCTGCGCCGCGTGCGGACCAATTCCGAGCGGATCGAGGAGGTGATGCTCGACGAGCCGGCGCAGGCCGACGCCGCGCCGACGACGCCCTTCATGGTGGCCGAGGGCGCCGGCGTCCGCATCGAGGTGCGCGACGTGTGGTTTCGCTACGGCAACGACAGCCCCTGGGTGCTGAAGGGCGCGAGCCTCGTCGTCGAGCCGGGCGAATCGGTGGCGATCACCGGCCCGTCGGGCAGCGGCAAGACGACGCTGCTCGGCCTCATGGTCGGCCTGCTCGAGCCGACCCGCGGCGAGGTGCTGGTGAACGGCCGCGACCTGACGACGATCGCCTCGGAGGACTACGCGCGTGTCATCGGCGTCGTCATGCAGGACGACGTCCTGTTCCAGGGCACGGTCGCCGACAACGTCTCGTTCTTCGACGCGCCGCTCGACATGGAGCGCGTCGTGCGCTCGGCGCAGAAGGCCAACGTCGCCGCCGACATCGAGGCGATGCCGATGCAGTACCACTCGCTCCTCGCCGAGGCCGCGACCGACATCTCGGGCGGACAGAAGCAGCGCCTCTTCATCGCCCGCGCGATCTACCACGCGCCGCGGGTGCTCTTCCTCGACGAGGCGACGAGCCACCTCGACGGCCGCAGCGAAGCATTGGTGAGCCACGCGGTCGGGGCGATGGAGATGACGCGCATCCTCGTCGCGCATCGCCGCGAGACGATCGCGACAGCCGATCGGGTCCTGGCGGTCGATCCCGGCGAAGGCATCGTCCGCGAGATCTCGATCGGCGCCGACAGGCTTGACGCGCCGCCCTCGCCAGGCACATCCTCGACCCCATGAACATCCCCGACTTCAAGACCTTCGAAGCCTCCGCCCTCGCCCGCGGCTTCGACGAGGTGGCCGAGCGCGCATGGACAGCGAACAGCGAGGCGCCGATCCACACGCATCCGTTCTCGGTCGATGCGCTCGTCGTCCAGGGCGAGATGTGGCTGACCTCGCACGGCGCGACGCGCCACCTCGTCGCCGGCGACGCCTTCCAGCTCGACCTGGCCGTCGAGCACGCGGAGCGCTACGGGCCCGACGGCGCGACCTACTGGGCGGCTCGGCGCAAGGCGCCGGCCGCCGCCTGAGTGGTCAGCGCTTGTTCGCGCCCAGCTCGCGCCACGAGGTCTCGCCGACCTCGACGCCGAGGGTCTTCGCCGCCGACCTGATCCGCTTCCAGGCCGCGTCGCGCTCGGCGTCGGTGACGCCCTCGACCTGGTCGAAGCGGGCGATCGCGTTGCGGACGTGGCTCGCGTTCTCGAGCGGTTCCTTGCGCTGCTCGACGAAGGCGAAGCTGGCATCGTCGAGGTCGTTGCGCTTGCCGGCGGTGAGCTTGCCCATGGTGTCTCCTCGCGTGTCGTGAGCTTCGAACACCGGCAAACGTCGTTCCCGAACCGGCGTCACGGCGATCGCTATTGAAGCGTCATCAAGGTCGCGTTGCCGCCGGCTGCGGCCGTGTTGATGCTGAGCGCGCGCTCGACCACGAGGCGTTCGAGCGCGATGCCCGCCTCGCCCGGCGCGAGGCCGTCGACGCCGACGATCGGCCCCGGGCGCGCTGCGAGCTGACTGCAGATCGCGAGCAACGCTTCGCGGCTGCCGTGGTGGATCGCCGCGTCGAAACGAACCGGCGTCGCGCTCCAGTCGGCGACGAGCTCGACGCGCGCGCGCACCGGCGCGGGCAGGCGCGCGTGGAGTGCACGCGCATCGTCGGGCCACACAGCGCGGCTGCCGACGGCGAGGACCGCGGCGATCTGCACGAGGCGATCGGCGTCCGACGCGGCCAGGCAGAGGACGGCGTCGCGGGCGACGAGGCTGTAGACGTTGCGCTCGCCCGTCGGGCCGCGCAGGACACGGCTCGCGCCGGCCCGCGACCGCGCCGCAAAGCGATCGCAGGTGTCGATCAACGCGGTGTCGCCGGTGTCGGACGCCCAACGTCGCAGGGCCGGGAGCGCGTCGGCTAGATCTCCCGCTGCGACGCACACACCAACCGGGATCTCGTCGTCGGCGTCGCCGGCCGCGTCGAGCGCGCGCGCCATCGCATCGTCCGGACGGCGCGCGAGCAGCCGGTAGAGATAGAGCGGTCCGCCCGCCTTCGGCCCGGTGCCCGACAGCCCCTCGCCGCCGAACGGCTGGACGCCGACGACCGCGCCGACCATGTTGCGATTGACGTAGACGTTGCCCGCGCGCGCCGTGGTTACGACCTGCGCGATCGTCTCGTCGATGCGCGAGTGGACGCCGAGCGTGAGGCCGTAGCCGGTGGCGTTGATCTGGTCGAGCATCGCGGCCAGTTGCTTGCGCCGATAGCGCACGACGTGGAGCACCGGGCCGAACACCTCGCGCTCGAGTTCGCCGAGGTGGTCGAGCTCGATCAGCGTCGGCAGTACGAAGGTGCCCGCCGAGGTCGCGCCCGCCTCGGCGCGCGCCGCCTGGAACACGGCGTGACCCTTCATCCGCATCGTCTCGATGTGCGCGTCGATGCCGCGCTGCGCCTCGCCGTCGATGACCGGGCCGACGTCGACCGCGAGCGTGGCCGGATCGCCGATGCGGCTCTCGGCCATCGCGCCCTTGAGCATCGCGACCACGTCGTCGGCGCCGTCGTCCTGGAGGCAGAGGACGCGCAGCGCCGAGCAGCGCTGGCCGGCGCTGTCGAAGGCTGAGGCGACGACGTCACCGACGACCTGCTCGGCAAGCGCCGACGAGTCGACCAGCATCGCGTTCTGGCCGCCGGTCTCGGCGATCAGCGGCACCGGGCCGCCGTCGGCGCCGAGGCGATGCGCCAGGCTCTTCTGCAGCAGCCGCGCGACGTCGGTCGAGCCGGTGAACATCACGCCGTCCACGCGCGCGTCGGCGACGAGCGCGGCGCCGACGGTCTCGCCGCGTCCCGGCACGAGCTGCAGCGCCGCGCGCGGCACGCCGGCTCGGCGCAGGATGCGCACCATCTCGGCGGCGACCAGCGGCGTCTGCTCGGCCGGCTTGGCGAGCACCGCGTTGCCGGCAGCAAGTGCGGCCGCGATCTGGCCCGTGAAGATCGCGAGGGGGAAGTTCCAGGGGCTGATGCAGACGACCATGCCGAGCGGCACGTGCGTGGTGACGGCGAAGTCGCGCTCGACCTCGGCGGCGTAGAAGCGCAGGAAGTCGACTGCCTCGCGCACTTCGGCGATGCCGTTCGGATAGGTCTTGCCGGCCTCGCGCGAGAGCAGGCCAAGGAGACGCGGCAGGTCGGCCTCGAGCAGGTCGGCGGCACGGCGCAGGACGGATGCGCGCGCGGCCGGCTCGGTCGCGGCCCAGGCGGCCGAGCCGGCGTCGGCGCTCGCCAACGCGGTCTCGACGTCGGCCATCGTGGCGTCCTGCACGTCGCCCACGACGTCCTCGTGGCACGCGGGATTGCGGACCGGCGCCGTCGCGCCCGCGGCGACGTCGACGGCCAGCAGCGGCGCGGCGACCCACGCCTCGGCGGCGCCGGCGCGGATCGCCGCGTCGAGCGCCGCGAGCCGCGCCTCGCTCGCCAGGTCGAAGCCTTGCGAGTTCGAGCGGTGCGCGCCGTAGAGCGCGACCGGCAACGGGATCGCCGGGTGCGGCCGGCCGACGACGCCGCTGCCGTCTTCGCGCGCGCTGCGCTCGACCGTCTCGACCGGATCCTCGACAAGCGCTTCGATCGCCACCGCCGGATCGGCGATGCGGTTGACGAACGAGGTGTTGGCGCCGTTCTCGAGCAGCCGGCGCACGAGGTACGCGAGCAGCGTCTCGTGCGTGCCGACCGGCGCGTAGATCCGGCACGTCCGGCCGAGCTTGCCGTCGTCGACACGGCCGACGACCTGCTCGTAGAGCGGCTCGCCCATGCCGTGCAGGCACTGGAACTCGTACTGGCCGGGCGTGTAGCGATCCGGCCCCGCCATCTCGTGGATCGCCGCCAGCGTGTGCGCGTTGTGGGTCGCGAACTGCGGATAGATCCCGGCCGGCGCCGCGAGCAGCCGGCGCGCGCAGGCCAGGTAGGCGACGTCGGTGTAGGCCTTCCTCGTGTAGACCGGATAGCCCTCGAGGCCGTCGACCTGGGCGCGCTTGATCTCGCTGTCCCAGTACGCGCCCTTGACGAGTCGCACCATCAGGCGGCGTCCCGACCGGCGCGCCAGGTCGACCAGGAAGTCGATCACGACCGGACAGCGCTTCTGATAGGCCTGGACGACGAAGCCGATGCCGTTCCAGCCTGCGAGCTCCGGCTCGAAGCAGAGCCGCTCGAGCAGATCGAGCGAGAGCTCGAGGCGGTCCGCCTCCTCGGCGTCGATGTTGAGGCCGATATCGTGCGCCTTGGACTGCAGCGCCAGCTGCTTCAGCACCGGATAGAGCTCGCCCATCACCCGGTCGCGCTGGGCGCGGCTGTAGCGCGGATGCAGCGCCGACAGCTTGATCGAGATCCCCGGGCCGTCGTAGGTGCCGCGCCCCTGCGACGCCCGGCCGATGGCGTCGATCGCCTCCTCGTAGGCGCGGCGGTAGCGCTCGGCGTCGTGCGCGGTCAGTGCCGCCTCGCCGAGCATGTCGTACGAGTGACGAAAGCCCTCGGCCTCGAGCAGCCGCGAGTTGGCGAGCGCCTCGCCGATCGTCTCGCCGGTGACGAATTGCTCGCCCATCACCCGCATCGCCCGGTCGACGCTCTTCCTGATCAGCGGCTCGCCGCCCTTGCCGACCAGGCGCGCAAGCGCGCTCGACAGGCTCGACTCGCTGTGCGTGGAGACGAGCTTGCCGGTCAGCATCAGCGCCCAGGTCGCGGCGTTGACGAAGAGCGACGGACTCTGCCCGAGGTGCTGGTGCCACTGGCCGTTGCTGATCTTGTCGCGGATCAGGGCGTCGCGCGTCGCCGCGTCGGGAATGCGCAGCAGCGCTTCGGCCAGGCACATCAGCGCCACGCCTTCCTGCGACGACAGCGAATACTCCTGCAGCAGTCCCTGGACGAGGCCGGCGCGACCAGCCGCGGTCTTTCTCTCGCGCAGTGTCTGTGCCAGGCGACGGGCGAGCGACTGCGTCGCCGCCGCGAGCCCGGGCGGCAGCCGCGCTTCGGCGAGCATCGCCGGCACGACGTCGACCTCGGGCCGGCGGCAGGCAGCGGTGATCGCCGCGCGCAGCGGCGAAGGTGACGGCAGGAGATCGAAGCGGTTCACGGTGCTCGCGGTGCCGGCGCGCGGCAGGTGGATTCGGTCGTCGAGCGATGCAGACTGTAGATCAGCCCACGGGTGCGTCGCCCGTCGTCTCGGGTTTTCCCAAGGGATTCCTTGGACGCGCGCGCGCATCATCGACATCTACCGCCCGGAACGGGTCGCGACAACGGAGACGAACATGGCATCAATGAGTGGCAAGGGACAGGGTCGCGTGGTGCTCGTCACCGGAGGCATGGGCGGCCTGGGCGAGACGATCGCCACCAAGATGGTCGACGCCGGCTACCGCGTCGTCGTCACCTATTCGCCGAGCAACGCCAAGCACAAGGAGTGGGTCTCCGGCATGAAGGACAACGGCTACGACATCCTGGCCGTGAAGTGCGACGTCGCCGACATCGAGTCGTGCGCCCACGCCGTCGCCGAGATCCAGGACAAGATGGGCGCCATCGACATCCTGGTCAACAACGCCGGCATCACCCGCGACATGACCTTCAAGAAGATGGACAAGGTCAACTGGGACGCGGTCATGCGCACCAATCTCGACAGCCTCTTCAACATGACCAAGCAGGTCGCCGACGGCATGGTCGAGCGCAACTGGGGCCGGGTCATCAACGTCTCGTCGGTCAACGGCTCCAAGGGCGCGTTCGGCCAGACCAACTACTCTGCCGCCAAGGCCGGTGTGCAC
Source organism: Burkholderiales bacterium (assembly GCA_038236565.1). Classification (GTDB taxonomy): domain Bacteria; phylum Pseudomonadota; class Gammaproteobacteria; order Burkholderiales; family Burkholderiaceae_C; genus Schlegelella_A. Next base: position 7,996 of record JBBRZP010000023.1, read on the forward strand.
GGCTTCACCAAGGCGCTCGCGCTCGAGGTCGCCAAGAAGGGCGTCACCGTCAACACCATCTCGCCGGGCTACATCGGCACCAAGATGGTGACGGCGATCCCCGAGGACATCCTGAACACCAAGATCCTGCCGCAGATCCCTGTCGGCCGGCTCGGCAAGCCCGAGGAAGTCGCGGGCCTGATCATCTACCTGGCGTCCGAGGAGGCGGCCTTCCTCACCGGTGCGAACATCGCCATCAACGGCGGCCAGCACATGCAATGACGCTTCGGCGCCGCACCACAGGAGCGAAGCGATGATGAAAGCCGGCATCGATCAGGAAGCGCTGATCACGATGTTCTCGCAGGCCAGCGCCAAGCAGGGCGAGGCCGTGCGCAAGGCGGTGAGCGAGGCGACGCTGCGCGCCCTGCAGGGACGCGAACTCACGCTCGACAACGTCAGGAAGGTCGTCAAGACCGTCGCAGGCGCGGCATCGGTGGGCGTGGCACGCAACCCGGCCGCCGGGCTCGACATCGAGGGCGTGCTCGGCAAGGCGCTCGCCGGCATCGACTCGGCCCTGCTCCAGGCGGTCGAGGCCAACCGCAAGGCGCTCGAGCAGTTCGTCAGCGGCGGCGTGTCGCTGAGCGAGAAGCCTCTCAAGGAGGCGCTCGCGAACGTCGAGAAGATGGAAGACGTGTTCTTCGCCGCCGTGACCAAGGCGAGCGAGGCCGCGGGGCCGATGCAGGGCCCCTGGGAGAACGCGCTCGACGTCTTCAAGATGAAAGGCAGCGCGACCGGAACGCAGGCGACCCAGACGGTACAGAGCGTCCTGGCGCAGGCGCAGGCCATGCTGCGTGACGGCCGCTCCACTGGCGTGCGCGCGGCACAGGCGATGCTCGACGGCTACGCGGCGATGGTCAGCGGGGTGCTGATCGGGATGTCCGAGGGGCTGAAGGCGGGCGGCTCGAAGGCCGCCGCGGCGGCGGCGCCGGCGGCCGCTCCGGCAGCGAAGTCGGCGGCCCGGTCGGCGGGCAACCGGCGCCGATAGATCCTGCTCAGGTCGGGCGCGACGCCAGGATCGCCTCGGCCACGCCCGCGACCCGCGCCTCGATCGCCGGGTCCTGCCGGATCGGCCGGCCCCATTCGCGCTCGGTCTCGCCCGGGCCCTTGCTGGTCGCGTCGAGCCCCATCTTCCCGCCCAGTCCCGACACCGGCGACGCGAAGTCCAGATAGTCGATCGGCGTGCGGTCGACGAGGACGGTGTCGCGCACCGGGTCCATGCGCGTGGTGATCGCCCAGACAACGTCCTTCCAGTCGCGAACGTCGACGTCGTCGTCGGTCACGACGATGAACTTGGTGTACATGAACTGGCGCAGGAAACTCCAGACGCCGAACATCACCCGCTTGGCGTGCCCCGGGTAGCGCTTCTTGATGCTGACGATCGCCATCCGGTAGCTGCAGCCCTCGGGCGGCAGGTAGAAGTCGACGATCTCCGGAAATTGCTTCTGCAGGATCGGCACGAACACTTCGTTGAGCGCGACCCCGAGGACGGCGGGCTCGTCGGGGGGCTTGCCGGTGTAGGTCGAGTGATAGATCGGGTCGCGCCGGTGCGTCATGCGCGCGATCTCGAAGACCGGAAACCAGTCCTGCTCGTTGTAATAGCCGGTGTGGTCGCCGAACGGCCCTTCGAGCGCGTGCAGGTAGCCGCCGATCTCCTTCATCGGCACGCCGAGCTCGCTGGTGCCGGCGTAGCCGGCCGGGGCGGCGGGAATGTGCCCCTCGAGCACGAACTCGGCGCTCGCCGGTGCCTGCAGCATGACGCCCGCATCGCCGACCGAGCAGTTGCTGACCTCGGTGCGGCTGCCGCGCAGCAGTCCCGCGAACTGGTACTCGGAGAGCGCGTCCGGCACCGGCGTGACCGCTCCCAGCATCGTCGCCGGATCGGCGCCGAGGGCCACGGCCAAGGGAAACGGCTCGCCCGGCCGCGTGGTCGCGAACTCGCGGAAGTCGAGCGCGCCGCCGCGGTGCGCCAGCCAGCGCATCACGACCTGCCGGCGACCGATCACCTGCTGGCGGTAGATGCCGAGGTTCTGGCGCTGCCGCGCCGCCGGTCCGCCCTGCGGACCGCGCGTGATGACCAGGCCCCACGTGATCAGGGGGCCTGCGTCGTCGGGCCAGCAGAGCTGGACGGGCAGCTTCGCCAGGTCGACATCCGGACCTTCGACGATGACCTCGCGGCACACGGGACGCGACGCCTGGACCGGGCGCATCGACCACAACGACCGCGCCATCTGTAACAGCCGGCCTGCATCGCGGACGCCTTTCGGAGGCTCGGGCTCCCTGAGGCTGGCCAGCATCACGCCGATGTCGCGCAGCTCGCTCACCTCTGTGGCGCCCATCGCCAGGGCGACCCGGCGAGTGGTCCCAAACAGGTTGGTGAGGACTGGAATGTTGTAACCGACCGGGTTTTCGAACAGAAGTGCCGGACCGCCCTGGCGCAGCACGAAGTCGCCGACCGCTGTCATCTCAAGCCGCGTGGAGACTGGCTCGGCGACCCGGACCAGCTCTCGTTCGGCCTCGAGCGCGGACAGAAACTGGCGCAAATCCGAATATTTCATACGCAATGGTTATAAGAGAGGCAAGTTCAAGGGTTGACCAGGAATTAAAGCGATTCCTAGAATCGCGCCGTTTTCGCCACCGACCGTCTTTGCGCAGAGACGGACGAAGAAGGCAGTGCCCACGGGGCGCATCGCTTCTTCTCTCGGTTCCTGAACCCGAAATTATCGCCGTGCCCGTCATCAGGTCGCTTCGTCGCCCGCTGACGCCACCCGGGAGAAGTGAATGTCGAATGTCGCGCGTGTGTTGTCGGTCGGCCGGTCCTGGCGCAGTTCGTTCCTGCGCTCGGGTGGCGTGTTCCTTCGGGACGCCGGGCAAGGCCTTCTCGAGATCGGGCACAACTCCCTGGCGCTGCTCGGGCTCCTGATCCTGGGAGTGATGGTCTTCGCCGCCGGTCGCCCAGACGTGCGTCATGCCGTCGAAGGCGAGACGCTGAGCTGGCTGCAGGCGCGCCACGAAGCGCGCGTCCAGGCCACGGCCGTCGCCAGCGACGAGCCCGACCTCGGCGAACCCGACGCCATCGCCCGCGCCACGGCCTCGGATCCGAAGGACCTGAGCCGGGCTCAGGCGTCGGTGGCGATGTGGCTGGCGCGGCGCTATCACGTCGCTCCCGAGCCGGTGAGCCGGCTCGTTCAGGAAGCGTGGATCGTGGGTGCGCTGGTCAATCTCGACCCGACGCTGATCCTGGCGGTGATGGCGGTCGAATCGAGCTTCAACCCGTTCGCCCAGAGCCCTGTCGGCGCTCAAGGGTTGATGCAGGTCATGACCAAGATCCACGACGACAAGTACGAAGCGTTCGGCGGCAGCCATGCTGCCTTCGATCCCGTGACCAACCTGCGCGTCGGCGTCCAGGTCCTAAAGGAATGCATTGCACGGGGCGGCAGTCTCGAAGCCGGCCTGCGGTCGTACGTCGGCGCGGGCAACAGCGGCGAAGACGGCGGATACGCGTCGAAGGTGCTGGCGCAGCAGGCGATCCTGCGGCTGATCGCCGGCGGCGCCAAGGTGCGTACCGCCTCGGCCACGAGCCCGTCGGTCAAGCCCGCCGCCGCCATCGTGACGGTGCCGGCGCCGTCGGTCGAGCCCGCGATCCCGGCGGTGGAAGTGCCGCCTGCGGTGGCCGCCTCGGACAAGATCGCGCTGCTGAACTGAGCCCGCCGGCGCCCGGCGTACCGGGCCTCCGCTACACTGACGGTGCCGTGCGACTGGCGATGCGGCTCCGGTCCGGAGCCCGAGGTGGACGACCACCGGGAAGCACGGTCGGCGCGTGCGCGGCACCCGCCGGTCGAGCCGTTCGCCTGGGCTGCCCCGCGAGCCGACTGGTTCGAATAGCGCGCGCTGCTCGCCTTTGAAGGACGGCCCTCCATGTTCGATCGATCTGTCTTCACGCTCGCCCGCATCGACCCCGAGATCGCCTCGGTCATCGAGCGCGAGAACCGGCGCCAGGAGGAGCACATCGAGCTCATCGCGTCGGAGAACTACGCCTCGCCCGCGGTGATGGCCGCCCAGGGCACGCAGCTCACCAACAAGTACGCGGAGGGCTATCCCGGCAAGCGCTATTACGGCGGCTGCGAGTTCGTCGACATCGCCGAGCAGTTGGCGATCGACCGCTGCAAGCAGCTCTTCGGCGCGCAGTTCGCGAACGTCCAGGCGAACTCCGGCTCGCAGGCCAACCAGGCCGTGTTCTTCGGCCTGATCCAGCCCGGCGACACGATCATGGGCATGAGCCTGGCCGAAGGCGGCCACCTCACCCACGGCATGGCCCTCAACATGAGCGGCAAGTGGTTCAAGGTCGTGAGCTACGGCCTGACGTCGGCGGAGGAGATCGACTACGACGCGATGGAGCGGCTGGCCCGCGAGCACAAGCCCAGGCTGATCATCGCCGGCGCCTCCGCATACAGCCTGAAGATCGACTTCGCCCGCTTCGCCAAGGTCGCCAAGGACATCGGCGCCTGGTTCATGGTCGACATGGCGCACTACGCCGGGCTGATCGCCGCCGGCGTCTATCCGAATCCGCTGCCGCACGCTGACGTCGTCACCTCGACGACGCACAAGAGCCTGCGCGGACCGCGCGGCGGCATCGTCCTGACGAACAACGAGGACATCGCCAAGAAGATCAACAGCGCGATCTTCCCGGGCATCCAGGGCGGGCCGCTCATGCACGTGATCGCGGCCAAGGCGGTCGCCTTCAAGGAAGCGCTCGAGCCGTCGTTCAAGGTCTACCAGCAGCAGGTCGTGAAGAACGCTGTCGTGCTCGCCGAAACGCTCACCGAGCGCGGCCTGCGCATCGTCAGCGGCCGCACCGAGAGCCACGTGATGCTCGTCGACCTGCGCCCGAAGGGCTTGACCGGCAAGGTTGCCGAGACGGTGCTGCAGTCGGCGCACATGACGTGCAACAAGAACGGCATCCCGAACGATCCGCAAAAGCCGATGGTGACGAGCGGCGTGCGCCTCGGCACGCCGGCGCTGACGACGCGCGGCTTCACGGAGAACGAGACGAGGCAGACGGCGCACCTCATCGCCGACGTCCTCGATCGCCCGACCGACGAGGCCAGCCTCGCCGCCGTGCGCGCCAAGGTCGCGACGCTGACGCGCGACTTCCCGGTCTACCGCTAGAGGAGCCGCCCGACCGATGCGCTGCCCGTTCTGCAGCCACGAGGACACGCAGGTCGTCGAGACGCGCGACTCCGACGAGGGCGACGTCGTCCGCCGTCGTCGGCGCTGCCAGAGCTGCGACAAGCGCTTCACGACCTACGAGCACGCCGAGATCGCGCTGCCGTCGGTCGTGAAGAAAGACGGCACGCGGGCCGAGTTCGATCCGGCCAAGATCCGCGCCTCGATGACGCTGGCGCTGCGCAAGCGCCCGGTCAGCGTCGAGCAGATCGACGCCGCGATCGAGCGCATCCAGGACAAGCTCCTCAACAGCGGCGCCAAGGAAGTGCTCTCTGCCAAGCTCGGCGAGCACGTGATGCGCGAGCTCAAGCGCATCGACAAGGTCGCCTACGTGCGCTTCGCCTCCGTCTATCGCAGCTTCGAGGACGTCGACGAGTTCCGCCAGCTGATCCGCGACATCTGATCCGATGACGCCCCCGTGGGGGCCCTCTGCGCGGCCCCCGCCGTATGCCCGGCCGAGGGATCGCTTTCGGGCGATGCGTTTTCTACAGTGCTTCGCATGGACAAGAAGCGCGGCGGCACGACAGCGACGAGGCACGACAGCCGCGGCATCACGCTGCTCGAGATCGCGGTGGTGCTCGCCGTCACGGCCATCGTCGCGGCGACTGCCGCGCCAGGGCTCGCCGGCCTCTTCACGGCACGCCGGCTCGAAGGCGCCGCGACCGGCCTCGCCGCCGACCTCCAGTTCGCGCGCAACGAAGCGATCACGCGCAACCGATCACTGCGCCTGAGCGTTCGAAGCAGCGCCGACGCCACCTGCTGGATCGTCCACACCGGCGCGGCCGGCGATTGCGCGTGCGCCGCCGCCGGCATCGTCTGCGCGCCCGGCGCGAGCGCGATCAGAAGCGTCGTGCTGCCCGTCGGCGAGCGCGTGAGCGTCTCGGCCAACGTCGCCTCGATCGTCTTCGACCCGCTCCACGGCACGAGCACGCCGACCGGGACGCTTCGCCTGGTCGACGCGCGCGGCCGCGCCGTCCAGCACGTCGTCAACGTCGTCGGCCGGGTACGTTCCTGCTCGTCCGGCGGCGCCATCGGCGGCTACCCCGCTTGCTGACCCATCGACACCAAGGAGATCGAATGAACATCTCACGTCACCGCGCCCGACGCAGTCGCGGTCTCACCCTGATCGAGACGATGGTCTCCGTCGGCATCGCCGGCGTGCTGTCGAGCGTGGCCTACCCGAACCTCGAAGGGCACGTGCTTCGTGCCCGCCGCACCGACGGCCTGGTCGCGCTCATGCAGGCCCAGCTCGCCCAGGAGCGCTACCGCGCCAACAACGCGAGCTACGGCAGCCTCGCCGAAGCCGGCGTGCACGGCATCTCGTCGGCCGGGCTCTACACGGTCCAGGTGACCTCGCACGGCGCCGACGGCTACGTCGTCCTCGCCAGCGCCACCGGCGCGCAGGCGCGCGATGCGAGCTGCCGACACCTGCGGCTCACGCTGGCCGACGCGACGCTCGCCTACGCATCGGGCGCCGACGCGACGACGGCGAACGGCGCCGAGCTCAACCGCAAGTGCTGGAGCCGGTGATGCGACGCCGTCGTTCGCGCGGCCTGTCGATGGTCGAGCTCCTCGTCGGCACGGCCGTCGGCCTCGTCGTCGCCGCTGCCGCGTCCGGCGTCGTCGGCACGCATCAGCGCGAGCTTCGCCGCTCGCTGACCGAAGCGCGACTAATGCAGGACCTGCGCACGACCTCCGAGCTCGTCGCCCGCGACCTGCGGCGCGCGGGCCACTGGTCGGCGGCAGCATCGGGCGTGCGCATCGAGGGCGACGCCGCGGCGCCGATCGCGAATCCGCACGCGTCGATCGCGCCGGCGCTCGCCGCGTCGAGCGCCGTCGCGCTGAGCTTTTCCAACGGCGGCAGCGACGGCCTCGCAGTCGACGACAGCGAGCGCTTCGGCTTTCGCCTGCGCGCCGGTGCCGTCGAGCTGCAGCTCGGGGCGGGCAACTGGCAAGCGATCAACGATCCGGCGACGCTCGTCGTCACGACGTTCCGCGTCGAGCCTCGCGTCGACGAGATCAGCCTGGCGGCGTTCTGCGCCGCGCCTTGCGCCGCGGGCAGCACGGTCTGTCCGCCGCTGCAGCAGGTGCGCAGCTTCGCGGTGATGCTCGCCGGACGCTCCGCCAGCGACGCCACGCTCGCGCGTGCCTTGCACACCAGCGTTCGTGCCCGCAACGACGCGGTGCGCGGCAGCTGCGAAGGATGACGACCATGCATCGCCGCTGTTCCACCGGTCGGCGCCAGCGCGGAGTCGCGGCCCTCGTCGTCACGCTGCTCCTTTGCCTGACGATGGTCCTGGCCGTCGCCTTCGCGCACCGCGACATCGCCACGGAAGAGCGGCGCTCGTCGAACGACTACCGCACCGCGCAGGCGTTCGAGGCCGCCGAAGCCGGCCTCGAGTGGGCGCTCGCCCGCGCCAACGACTCGACGCGCCTCGACGACGAGTGCCGGCCGAGCGCAGCCGCGGTCGCCCGCTCGTGGCGCGATCGCATGCTGAGCGTCGCGGTGACGACGGCGATCGTCGCGCCAGCGACCTGGCGCGACGCCGGGGTCGACGCTCCCCTGCAGTCGGCCTGCGTGCGCGACGCCGCGGGATGGACCTGCAGTTGTCCGACGAGCGGCCGCCCGCTGTTGCCGCGCGCCGCCATCGGCGCGACCGCACCGGCGTTCTCGATCGAGCTCCAGGCCGGACCGCGACCGGGACTCGTGCGCGTGCTCTCGACCGGTTGCACTCGCGCGGTCGCGGGTCGCATCTGCACGACGACGGCGACGATCGACCACGACGCGACGACCCGCCACGAAGCCGTCTGGGCCTGGGTGCCCGCGCTGCGATCGGCGCCGGTCGCGGCGCTGACGGTGCGCGGCGACGTTGTCGCCGGCGGCGCCCTCGGCGCGCGCAATCCCGATCGCGCCGGCAACGGGCTCGCGCTCCATGCGGGCGGCCGTCTCCAGGCCGACGCGCTACGTCTCTTCGCGCCTGCCGGCTCGTCGCTCGGCACCGCGATCGCGTCGGGCGACGCAGAGCTCGCGGCGCTGTCGGCCGACCGCTTCTTCTCCCGCCACTTCGGCATGGACCGGGACGCGTGGAGCCGCCAGAGCGCCGTGGCGCGAATCGCCTGCACGACCGACTGCGCCGATGCGATCGCGACAGCGGTCGTCAACGGCCATCGACTCGTCCACGTCGACGGCGATCTCGTCCTCGCCGGCCCGCTGCAGATCGGCAGCAGCGACGCGCCGGTCGTGCTGGTCGCCGCGGGCGAGGTCCGGCTGAGCGCTGACGTCACGATCCACGGCGTGCTGCACGGCGCGTCGCTCGCGTGGAACGGCGCCGCGCCCGGCTCGGCGCTCGTCCAGGGCGCCGCGCTCGTCGCAGGCGACTACCGAGGCGACGGCGCGCCCGATGTCGTGCACGACGCCGCGCTGCTGGCGTTGCTGCGGGCGCGCGAGGGCAACTTCGTGCGGATCAACGGCAGCTGGAAGGACTTCTGACATGGCTCGGCACCTCCGTCATCGCGTCCTGGGTCGCCCGCAGCGCGGCGTGAGTCTCCTGGAGTCGCTCGTCGCCTTCGCCGTGCTCGCGGCAAGCGCCCTCGCCATGGCCGACGTGCAGCGCCATCTGCGCCTCGGCGGCGACATTGCTCGCGAGCGCTCGGAGGCGACGCGGCTCGGCAGCGAGGACATGGAGCAGCTGCGTGCCTTCGGCGCGATCGACGCAGCGTCCGCAGTCCGCTCCTACGCGGCGGTCGAGAGCAGCGTCTCGACCGTCGATGCGACCGCCGACCGGTCGGGCCACGCCGTCTACAGCGTCGTCCGACGGGTCGCTGCCGCATCGGCCGCAGCCGCGAAGGCTGTCTCCGTCGCAGTGCGCTGGAGCGACCGCACCGGCACGCCGCACGACGTCGTCCTGCATTCCTTCATCGCCGGCGCCGCGCCGCGCTACTCCGGCGCGCTCGCCCTCGGCGCGGGCGCGATCGACGCCGCGCCGCGCGGGGTGGCCGGACGCGCTCCGGGTGTGCCGGCGACGGCGCGCGCGCTCGGGCGCGGCAGGAGCGCGTGGAAGCCGATCGAGAGCGGCGCGACGGCTCTCGTCTTCGACGACGCATCGGGCGACGTCGTCGGTCGCTGCGACGGCGTCGCGGGATGGATCCACACGCGGGACCTGTCCGCCGCGTCCCTCGCGGCCTGCGACACCGGCCGGTGGCTCCTCATCTCCGGCACGGTGCGGTTCACCTCCGCGACGCCGCCGATGGCGTCGCAGGCGAACGAGCCGTCCCTCGCGACGACGATCGCGATCGCAATCGGGCCGGGCGTCTACGGCGCGGCACCGACATGCTTCAGCGAAGCACGCAAGACGGTGCGCTTCGACGTCGGCGCGGGCCTGCAGATGGCCGACGTCGCCGTCGACGCCACGGCGGCGTTGTACGGCATCGACCGCTGGACCGACACCGGCGAGCGCTTCGTCGCCTGGCACTGCGTCGTCGCACCGCGCGCCGATGGCCGCTGGTCCGGGCGCGCGACGCTCGTCGCCGGCGGCTGGGGCATCGGCACGACGCCCGACGCGCATCGCGTCTGCCGCTACGTCGGCGGCGGCGACCGGAACGATGCGAACATCGCACATCCTGCCGACTACGCCGACGTCGGCCGCACCCTCGTCGCACAGGACTTCCTCGTCGTGCGCGGCAGCGACGCGTGCCCGCGCGACGGGACCGTGCAGCATCAGCCTTGAGCCGAGACGAATGACCGTGACGCGCGTTCCTCCGACGTCCACCGACCCGCCGACGGGCCCGATGCGAGAAGCGCTGGCGCTCGCCGCGAACGCGATCGGCCTGTCGGATCCGAACCCGCGCGTCGGCTGCGTCATCGTCGGCGCCGACGGTTCGACGATCGGCCGCGGCTTCACGCAGGAAGCAGGCGGGCCGCATGCCGAGATCATCGCCCTGCGCGACGCCGCGTCGCGCGGCGCCGTCGTGCGCGGCTCGACCGTCCACGTCACGCTCGAGCCCTGCTCGCACCACGGCCGCACGCCGCCCTGCGCGGATGCGCTCGTCGCCGCCGAGGTCGGCCGTGTCGTGATCGCGATGCGCGACCCGAATCCGCTCGTCTCCGGGCGAGGCGCAGCGCGACTCGCGGCCGGCGGCATCGCCGTCGAGTGGGGGCCAGGCGCCGAAGAGGCGCGCGAGATCAACATCGGCTTCGCCTCGCGCATGGAGCGCGGCCGGCCGTGGCTGCGCATGAAAGTCGCGATCTCGCTCGACGGCCGCACGGCGCTCGCCGACGGCACGAGCCAGTGGATCACCGGCGCGGCCGCGCGCGCCGACGGGCACGCGTGGCGCAAGCGCGCCGGCGCCGTTCTGACGGGAGTCGGCACGGTGCGCGAGGACGATCCGCGCCTCGACGTGCGCTTCGTCGAGACGACGCGCCAGCCGCTGCGCGTCGTCGTCGACTCGCGCCTCGAGACGCCGCCCGACGCGCGCATCGTCGCGCCGCCGGGTCAGGTGCTGCTCTATGCGGCGATCGACGGTGTCGAGGGGCGCGAAGCGCTCCAGGCGCGCGGCGCGGAGATCGCCGTCATGCCCTCGAGCTCGGGCAAGGTCGATCTCGCCGCGATGCTCGCCGACCTCGGCCGGCGCGGCATCAACGAGCTCCACGTCGAGGCCGGCGAGAAGCTCAATGCCTCGCTGCTCGCGGCCGGCCTCGTCGACGAGCTGCTCGTCTACGTCGCACCACGGCTCGTCGGCAGCGGTCGCGGTCTGGCGGCGCTGGGGCCGATCGCGCGCCTCGACGAGGCGCTCGCCTTCGCCTTCACGCGCATCGACACCGTCGGCGACGATCTGCGCCTGATGCTGCGCCCGCGGCTCGCCATCGACCGCTGATCGACGATCCCCTCACTGACGCCTCGGCGACTGCGAGGTCGTCGGCGACGAGGACAATGGCGTCATGTTCACCGGCATCGTCAGCGCCGTCGGCCGCATCGTCGACGTTCGACCGCTCGGTGCCAGTGCGTCGTTCGGCAAGGGCCTGATGCTCGAAGCGCCGCCCGGCTGGACCGACGGCATCGCCCTCGGCGACAGCATCGCGCTGGCCGGAGCCTGCATGACCGTCGTCTCGCTCGAGCCGCTCGCGAACCGCTTCGCGGTCGAGGTCTCGGCCGAGAGCCTCGCAGCCACCACCGGTCTCGACGCGACCGGCGACGTCAATCTCGAGAAGGCCCTGCGCGCCGGTGACCGGCTCGACGGCCATCTCGTCAGCGGCCACGTCGACGGCGTCGGCACGGTCACGCGCTTCGAGCGCGTCGGCGAGTCGTGGGAATTGCGCGTCGAGGCGCCCGCTTCGCTGGCACGCTTCCTGGCGCAGAAGGGCTCTGTCGCGGTCGACGGCGTGAGCCTCACCGTCAACCACGTCGCCGATGGCGAGAGCGGCTGCGAGTTCAGCGTCAACCTGATCCCGCACACGGTCGCGCACACGACCCTGCGCCGGCTCGCTGCCGGCGCGCGCGTCAACCTCGAGATCGACACCATCGCGCGCTACGTCGAGCGCATGCTCACCGCCGACCGCGCCCGCTGACCCTGAGAGGAGCCTTGTCCATGCCGCCACCTACAATTTCATCCATGTCGATCGCACCGATTCCCGAGCTCGTCGCCGAGCTGGCCGCCGGCCGGATGGTCATCCTCGTCGACGAGGAAGACCGCGAAAACGAGGGTGACCTGCTCCTCGCCGCCGACCACGTCACGCCCGAGGCGATCAACTTCATGGCGAAGTTCGCGCGCGGCCTGATCTGCCTCACGCTCACGCGCGAGCGCTGCGAGCGCCTTCAGCTGCCGCCGATGACGGCGAAGAACGGCGCACAGCACGGCACGGCGTTCACGGTCTCGATCGAGGCCGCGACGGGCGTCACGACCGGCATCTCGGTCGCGGATCGGGCGCGCACGGTGCAGGCCGCGGTGCGGCGCGACGCGAAGCCGGGCGACCTGGTCCAGCCCGGCCACATCTTTCCGCTCCAGGCGCAGGACGGAGGCGTCCTCATGCGCGCCGGCCACACCGAGGCCGGCTGCGACCTCGCGGCGATGGCGGGCCTCTCGCCCGCCGCCGTGATCTGCGAGGTGATGAACGACGACGGAACGATGGCGCGCCTGCCCGACCTCGTCGAGTTCGCGGCGAAGCACGGTCTGAAGATCGGCACGATCGCGGCGCTGATCGAGCACCGCAGCCGCAACGAATCGCTGATCGAGCGCGTCGGCACGCGAAAGATGCTGACCCAGCAGGGCGAGTTCGCCTGCACCGCCTACCGCGACCGCACCGGCGGCCTGCACCTGGCGCTGGCCCACGGCAGCTGGACCGAGGCCGACGAGGTGCCGGTGCGGGTCCACGAGCCGCTCTCGGTCCTCGACCTGCTCGACGCCGGCCCAGGCGATCACTCCTGGCCGCTGCCGCGTGCCCTCGCCGCGCTGCAACGCGGCGAGCGCGGCGCGGCCGTGCTGCTCAATTGCGGCGAGGACGCCGCAGCCCTCCTGCCGCACATCGTCGCGCTGGGCCGCGGCGCACGCAAGCCGACGATGCCGATGGACCTGCGCACCTACGGCATCGGCGCGCAGATCCTGCGCGACCTCGGCATCGCGCGCATGAAGCTGCTCGGCAGCCCCCGCCGCATGCCGAGCCTCTTCGGCTACGGCCTCGAGGTCACAGGCTACCTCGCCGACGAGCCCGCTGTCGCCGCACCAGCGGTCGTGCATGCGGGACGGTGAGCGCGGCAGCGCGGCGCGCCTGGTCGGGCGCGACCTGCGCATCGGCATCGTTCAGGCCCGCTTCAACGCGGCCCTGACCGATCGCATGGCGGTGGCCTGCATCGCCGAGCTCGAAGCGCTCGGCGTCGCCGCCGCCGACATCACGCACGTGCAGGTGCCGGGCGCACTCGAGATCGGCGTCGCCCTCAACGCGCTCGCCGACCGCGACGATCACGACGCGCTGGTCGCGATCGGCTGCGTCATCCGCGGCGAGACCTATCACTTCGAGCTCGTTGCCAACGAGAGCGGCGCGGCGGTGGCGCGGGTCGCGATCGACCACGGAATCGCGATCGCCAACGCCGTCCTCACGTGCGAGAACCCGGCGCAGGCCGAGGCGCGTGCCGACGAGAAGGCGCGCGAGGCGGCACGCGTCGCCGTCGAGATGGCCAACCTCCTGGACGAGCTCTCGTGACAGCCCCGGTCGAGACGCCCGACAAGCCGCCCCGCGCGCGCGCGCCGGGCCGACGTCCTGGCGTGAAGTCGGCGCGCCGGCGCGCGCGCGAGTTCGCCCTGCAAGGCCTCTACGAATGGCTGCTCGGCGGCGCCGACGCCGGCGTCGTCGATGCCCACGTGCGCGAGCAGGAGGGCTTCGACAAGTCCGACACTGCGCACTTCGACCTGCTGCTGCACGGCACGATCAGGGAGGCAGCGGCCATCGACGCCGTCCTCGCGGCGTACATCGACCGCAAGACCGAGCTGCTCTCGCCGGTCGAGCACGCGGCGTTGATGATCGGCGCCTACGAGCTGATGCGCTGCATCGAGATCCCGTACAAGGTGGCGATCAACGAGGCCGTCGAGCTCGCCAAGAGCTTCGGCGGCACCGACGGCCACAAGTACGTCAACGGCGTGCTCGACAAGGCCGCAGGCGTGCTCCGCCCGATCGAAGTCGACGCCGCACGCGCCGAGCGCGGCTGACGCGCGTGGCGACGGCACCGCGCGCGTTTGACGCGCCGGTTGTCATTGGTGAGGTTGTGTTACGAACGTAGGCGGCGACGCGTATTTCACGCTTTCGCGGCGCGAGGCTCACGTAAGCTGGCGCGGTGAGCACTTCGACGCCACCGCCCGCAACCTCCGGCGACTCGCTGCCCGCGGCGACGCCGAGCCTGCCCGGCGTCGCGCTATGGAGCGATTCCGACGTGCCACCACCGGCCGCGGCGCCAGCCGTCGCCGCGTTCTCCGGGCTCGTCGCCAGGCCGGCCGACGGCGCGATGCCGACGATCGGCCACATCGGCCGCTACGCGCTCAAATACCAGCTCGGCGAAGGCGGCCTCGGCACGGTGTTCGCCGCCCAGGATCCGCTGCTGTCGCGCCTGATCGCCGTCAAGACGCTCAACGTCCAGGTCGCAGAGGAAGAGCGCGAGTCGTTCAACACGCTCTTCATCAACGAGGCGCGCGCTGCAGGCAGCCTCAGCCATCCGCACATCGTCACCGTCTTCGACGCCGGCATCAGCGACCAGCGCGCCTACATCGCGATGGAGCTGCTCAAGGGCCGCGACCTGCGCCAGCTGCGCCAGGAAGGCTGGCGCGCGACGCCGGCGCAGGCCGCGCTGATCGTGCGCCGGGTCGCCGATGCGCTCGCGTTCGCGCACTCGAAGGGCGTGATCCACCGCGACATCAAGCCGGCCAACATCTTCATGGTCGGGCGCACCCAGCCGCGCGTGCTCGACTTCGGCATCGCCCGCGTCGCGCACCGGCGCGAGAGCAACGACGCGAACTCGGGCGCGGGCTCGCCGTACTACATGGCGCCGGAGCAGGTGAAGCGCGAGGTCAGCGACCGGCGCGCCGACGTGTTCTCGCTTGGCGTCGTGCTCTACGAGCTGCTCACCGACGCCAAGCCGTTCCGCGGCGAGACGCTGGCGCAGATCCGCGACGCCGTGCTGAACCACGAGCCGCCGCTCGCCAGCAAGGTCGACGCGACGGTGCCGAAGGCGCTCGCCGCGATCGCCGCACGCGCGATGGCCAAGGATCCCGAGCAGCGCTTCCGCTCGGCGCGCTCGTTCGCGCGCGAGCTGCGCCAGTGGCTCGACGAGAACCCGGTGAGCTCGGAAGGCGAACCGCTCGTCGCCAAGCCCGCGCCGCGACGACGCGTCGGCTGGATCGTCGGCGGCGCGCTGGCGATCGTCGTTCTCGCTGCGAGCGCGGGGCTCTGGTTCGGCCTGTCGGCGCGGACCGGCGACGTCGCGGCCGCGACGGCGGCCGAGGCGCTGCGGTCGACGCGGGCGGCTGCAGAGCCGGCAGCGGTGGTCGCCGTCGAGCGCGACGTCGTGCCTGCAGCTGCCGTCCCGGCCACACTCTCGCTCGCCGAAACGGGCGTGACCGCGTCCGCCCAGGCGATCGAGGCGGCAGCGGTCCCGGCCGCGCCGCTCGCCGGCGTCGATGTCGTCGCCCGCAACGAGACGCACGGGCTCGCGTCCGCGCTCGCGGTCGACGCGACCGTGCCCGAGGTCGCACCGGCGCCGGTCACGGCGATCCCTGCGGTGACCTCGCCCGCGCCGATGCCGGCGAAGACGCTGCGCGATACAACGAAAGAGCGGCGCGCCCGCGAGACGCGCGAGCGCGAGCTGCGCGAGACCGATGCCCGCATCACGGCCGCGGCCTCGCTCGTGGCCCCGCCCACCGGCATCGTGAAGATCGCGATCAGCCCCTGGGGCCTGGTCGAGGTCGACGGCGCGGCGGCAGGCGCGGCACCGCCGATCACCGAGCTCGCCCTGGCCGAAGGCAAGCACCAGATCGTCGTCCGCAACGGCGACTTCGCGCCCTACACGACCTCGGTCAACGTCACGGCCGGACAGAGCGTGACCTTGCGCCACAGGTTCGGCCCGTGAGGCCGGCCGGTCCACGCTCCCGGCTCCGGCTCGGCGCCGCGATAGCATCCGCGCTCTGGCTGCTCGGCGCGTGCGCGCAGGCGCCCACCGCCCCCGTCGGCCTGCTCGACGTGGCCGCGCGACCCGCCGAGAAGTCTCTGCTGGCCGGACTGAAGGCCTATGACGACGCGCAATACGAACCCGCAGAACGACTCTTCAAGGACGCCCTCGCCACCGGCCTCGCGTCACCGCGCGACCGCGCCGAAGCGCACAAGCGGCTCGCGTTCATCGGCTGCGCGGGCGGCCGGCTGGCCGAATGCGAGGCCGAGTTCCGCTTGGCGCGCGCGGCCGACCGCCTGTTCGCGCTCGACAAGGCGGAGGCCGGCCACCCGGTCTGGGGCCCGGTCTACAGGAAGCTGCAGCCCTGACCACGCGGTGAGCGCCCCCGCGCACGAGGCGCGACGATGAGCGAAGCCGGACGCACGGCGTATCGCTTCTCGATGCGCGTCTACTGGGAAGACACCGACGCCGCCGGCATCGTCTTCTACGCCAACTACCTGAAGTTCTTCGAGCGCGCCCGCAGCGAGTGGCTGCGCGGCCTGGGCTTCGAGCAGGAGGCGCTGCGCCGCGACGCGGGCATCGCCTTCGTCGTCGCGGAGACGGCGGTGCGCTATCGTCGCCCCGCGCGCCTCGACGACGTGCTCTCGGTGAGCGTCGACGTCATCCACATCGGCCAGGCGAGCCTCGAGATCGGCCAGCAGGCCCGGCGGGCCGACGAATTGCTCGCCGAGGCGACGATCCGCATCGGCTGCGTCGAGCTCGGAACTTTCCGGCCCTGCCGGATCCCCAACGACATCCGCGACAGCCTTCCCACATGAACCAGGATTTCTCCATCGTCACCCTCGTGCTGCACGCGAGCCTGGTCGTGCAGGTCGTGATGGCGGGACTCCTCGTCGCGTCGCTCTCGAGCTGGACGGTGATCTTCGGCAAGCTCTTCGGCCTGCGCAAGACGAAGACGGCCAACGACGAGTTCGAGCGCGAGTTCTGGGCCGGCCGCAACCTCAACGACCTCTACACCGACGCGACCGAGCGTCCGGCAAACGCGCCGATGGAGCGGATCTTCGCCTCGGGCATGCGCGAGTTCTTCAAGCTGCGCGAGAAGCGCGTCATGGACACCGGCGCCCTGCTCGACGGCGCACGCCGGGCGATGCGGGCGAGCTTCCAGCGCGAGCTCGACGCGATCGAGTCGAACCTGTCGTTCCTCGCCTCGGTCGGCTCGGTGTCGCCCTACGTCGGCCTCTTCGGCACCGTGTGGGGAATCATGCATGCCTTCATCGGCCTGTCGAACATGACGCAGGTCACGCTGGCGACCGTCGCGCCGGGCATCGCCGAGGCGCTGGTCGCCACCGCGATCGGCCTGTTCGCGGCGATCCCGGCGGTCATCGCCTACAACCGCTTCGCGCGCGACATCGACCGCATCGCCGGCCAGCTCGAGAGCTTCATCGAGGAGTTCTCGAACATCCTGCAGCGCAACGCCGGGGCGATGCCGGCGCCGGCAACGATCGCGCGCGCCTGAGATGCCGGCCGTCATCCAGCGGACCTCGCGCCGCCGCACGATCAGCGAGATCAACATGGTCCCGTTCATCGACGTCATGCTCGTGCTGCTGATCATCTTCATGGTCACCGCACCGCTCATCACCACCGGGGTCGTCGACCTGCCGACCGTCGGCAAGGCGCGCCAGCGCAGCGAGCCGCACGTCATCGAGCTGATCGTCGCGAGCGACGAGACGCTGCGCATGCGCCTCGACGGCAAGGACGCCGCGCCGCTCGCTCTGGCCGATGTCGCCGCGCGCGTGCGCGAGGCGCAGGGTGGCGCCGACGGCACGCCGGTCGTCATCTCGGCCGATCGCACGGTGCGCTACGAGGCGGTCGTGAAGGCGATGGACGCACTCCAGCGCGCCGGCGTCCAGCGCGTCGGCCTGTCGGTGAAGAGCCAGAAGAACTAGGGCGTCGAGGCGTGACGACTGCGATGAGCACGGCCGCACTCCACCCCGACGCCTTCGCGCCGCGCCAGCATCCCGGCATGCGCTCGGGGCTGGCGCTCGCGCTGATCGTCCATGCCCTCCTGATCCTGGCGATCGCGTGGGGAGTGCACTGGAAGGCGAGCGAGCCCGAAGGCGTCGTCGCCGAGCTCTGGTCGGCGCTGCCGCAGGCCGCTGCGCCGCGCCCGACCCCGCCGCCCGAGCCGAAGCCGACCCCGGTCGTCGAGCCCAAGCCCGTACCGCCGCCGGTGATCGCGAAGCCGGCCGTCGTCGCGCCGCAGGTCGATGCGCAGATCGCCATCGAGCGGGCCAAGCGCGAGCAGGCGAGGCGCGAGGAGGCCGAGCGGCTTGAGGCGCAGAAGAAGGCGGAGCAGAAGAAGGCCGATGCCAGCCGGCGCGAGGAAGCGCGTCGCATCGAGATCGAGCGCGAGCGTCAGAAGGTCGCCGACGAGCAGGCCGAGAAGAAGAAGCTCGCCGATCAGGCGAAGAAGGACGACGCGCGCCAGGCCGCGATCCGCGAAGCGAACCTGAAGAAGATGATGAGCCAGGCCGGCACCAGCGACGATGCGAACGCCACCGGCACGGCGGCACGAACGTCGGGGCCGTCGGCGAGCTACGCGGGGCGGATCAAGGCGCGCATCAAACCCAACATCGTGCTCACCGCGCCGGTCGCGGGCAATCCGTCGGCGACGGTCGAGGTGCGGGTCGCGCCCGACGGCACGATCGTCGGGCGCAAGCTCGTGACGAGCAGCGGCGTGGCGGCGTGGGACGAGACCGTGCTGCGCGCCATCGACAAGACCGAGGTGCTTCCAAAAGACGTCGACGGCCGCGTGCCGTCGACGATCACAATCGCGTTCCGTCCGCTCGAGTAGGCCGCGCCGCGCGGGCCTGCTCGGGGCTACGGCTCGAGGACGAGCCCGCTGACGTACGAGACGCTCTTCGCCTTGGTGTTGTCGGCGTCGGCGCCGACCGCGATGCCGATGATGGCCGGCACGGCCTGGCCGTTCTCGTCGGAGAAAAGCTTGGTGAAGTCGGCTGCGAGGTCGCGCTTCTCGGAGACCCAGCGGTCGAGCCGGTCGTTGCCGGACTCGACGACGATGTAGCGCAGCCGACGCGTGAAGGCGTTGTCGATCGCCGTGCCGGCGGGCAGCTTCTGGTCCCAGACGTAGCAGATCGTCGCCGTCGGCACCGGATCGCTCGTCTTCGAACGCGCGAGGCGCAGCAGCTGGCGGTCAGCGAAGGGCACGTTCTCGATCGCCATGTCGAAGAAGACGCAGACCTTCACCGCCGTGTCGTCGCCGCGCTTCTCGCGCAGGTCGGCCTGCTCGAGGGGCTTCTCGATGCGCCAGCTCCACGCGAGGTGCGCCGGTGCGGCCATCGACTTCACCGGATGGACGAGGTTGCCGTAGGACTCGTCGGCCTCGATCTTGACCGCGCGTTTGCCGTCGATGTCGACGACCGAGAAGCGCGTGAACGGCTTGGTCTGGTTCGGCAGGCCGATGACCTTCCACGGCGCCTGCGGTGCGCCGCCGGCGCTGCCGAACGACGTCAGTGCCGACTGGGCAGAAGCCGGAGCGGAGAGCGTCGCGAGCACGGCCGCGGACGCCAGGACGGGCACGAGGCCGCGAAGAAGATGGACGGATCGGATCATCCGCCAAGTGTCGCCTGACTTCGGGCCCGCTGCCAAGAGTGCCGGCCCGGAGCGCTCAGGCCCGGCCGCAGCCGCCACCGCCCGGCGTCTCGATCACGAACACGTCGCCCGCCTGCATCTCGACACTGGCGATGTGGTCGAGCGCCTCGACGCTGCCGTCGGCACGCTCGACCCGGTTGATGCCGGGTGCGCCCGCCGATCCGCCCGCGGCGCCGAACGCGCCGGCGTGCCGGCCGTTCGACAGGATCGACGCCGTCATCGGCTCGAGGAAGCGAACGCGCCGGACGCCGCCGTCGCCGCCGCGCCATCGGCCTTCGCCTCCCGATCCGGCGCGGATCTCGAAGCTGTCGAGCCGCACGGGAAAGCGGAACTCGAGCACCTCCGGATCGGTGAGGCGCGAGTTGGTCATGTGCGTCTGCACGACCGACGTGCCGTCGAAGCCGCCCACCGCGTGCCCGTCGGCGTCGAACACGAGGCCGGCGCCCGAGCCCCCGGAGATCGTCTCGTAGTACTGGTGGCGCGCGTTGCCGAAGGTGAAGTTGTTCATCGTGCACTGCGACGAGGCCATCACGCCGAGCGCGCCGTAGAGCGCGTTGGTGATGCAGGTCGAGGTCTCGACGTTGCCCGCGACGACCGAGGCGGGCGGCTTCGGATTCAGCATCGAGCCTTCGGGAATGATCACCTCGAGCGGCTTCAGGCAGCCGGCGTTGAGCGGGATCTCGTCGTCGACGAGCGTGCGGAAGACGTAGAGAACGGCAGCCATGCACACCGCCGTCGGCGCGTTGAAGTTGTTCTCGAGCTGGGCCGAGGTGCCGGTGAAGTCGATCGTCGCGCTGCGCTTGTGCGCATCGACTCGGATCGCGACGCTGATCTGCGCGCCGTTGTCGAGCGGCAGCGTGAACGCGCCGTCCTTCAGCCTCGTGATGACGCGGCGCACCGACTCCTCGGCGTTGTCCTGCACATGCCGCATGTAGCCCTGGACGACGTCAAGCCCGTACTGCCCGACCATCTGCGCCAGCTCGCGCACGCCCTTCTCGTTGGCAGCGACCTGCGCCTTCAGGTCGGCGATGTTCTGCGCCGGGTTGCGCGACGGCCACTCGCCGCTCTCGAGCAGCGTGCGCGTCTGGTCCTCGAGGAAGCGGCCGCCTTCGACCAGCTTCACGTTGTCGAACTGGACGCCCTCTTCCTCGATGCGCGTCGAGAACGGCGGCATCGAGCCCGGAGTCGTCCCGCCGATGTCGGCATGATGGCCACGAGAGCCGACGTAGAAGGTCGGTTGATCGCCAGCGTCCTCGAGGTAGACCGGGGTGACGACGGTGACGTCGGGCAGGTGCGTGCCGCCGTGGTACGGATCGTTGAGCGCGTACACGTCGCCGCGCTTCATCGCGCCGGCGTTCCTCGCGATCACGGTCTTGATCGACTCGCTCATCGAGCCGAGGTGGACCGGCATGTGCGGCGCGTTGGCGATCAGGTTGCCGTCGGCATCGAAGAGAGCGCACGAGAAGTCGAGCCGCTCCTTGATGTTCACCGAGTAGGCCGTGTTCTGCAGCTGCAGGCCCATCTGCTCGGCGATGTTCATGAAGAGGTTGTTGAAGACCTCGAGCAGGACCGGATCGACCGACGTGCCGATCGCGCGGCGCGTCTCGCGCGCCACCGTGCGATGGAGGACGAGATGGTCGAGCGCCGTGATGCGCGCCGCCCAGCCGGGCTCGATCACCGTCGTCGCGTTGCACTCGACGACGATCGCCGGGCCGGCGATCGTCTGCCCCGGACGCGCATTCGCGCGGTCGACGAGCACGGCGTCGTGCCAGCGGCCGTCGCCGAACATCCGCACCGTCGCGGCCACCGGCGCCGGCGCCGACGCGACGAGCGGGTGCGCGAGTTCCGCGGGTGCATCGCCCGCGCCGATCGCCTCGACCGACACGGCTTCGGCGATCAGGCGCCGACCGTCCATCAGGAACGCGAAGCGCTGCCGATAGGCGGCCTCGAATCCGGCCTGCAGCCCGGCAGCGTCGGCGAAGGGCACGACGAGCGCGGAGTCGGTGCCCTCGTAGCGCAGGTGGACGCGCCGGCGCACGACGACACGATCGGCGGCGACGCCCTGCCCTTCGAGCTCGACGCGCGCCTCGCGCGCCAGCGCTTCGAGGCGCGCGTCGATGTCCGCGAGCGCGTCGCCGAGCGGCCGCTCGATCGCCGCCTGGCGCATCACCGTCTGGTCCGCCAGCCCCATGCCGTACGCCGACAGCACG
>JBBRZP010000024.1:0-29319 GCA_038236565.1 Burkholderiales bacterium
GGCAGGGCATGCCGTTCTTCGTCAAGCCGATCGCCAAGGGCATCGCCGGGAAAGTGAAGGGCCTGATGGTCGAGCCCAACCTGAAGCGCCAGCTCGATTTCATGGAAGGCGAGCTGAACCGGAGCGAGTGGTTCGCCGGCACCGAGTTCAGCGCCGCCGACATCCAGATGAGCTTTCCGATCGAGGCGGCGGCGCAGCGCGCCGGTCTCGACGCGAGCCGGCCGAAGCTGATGGCGTACCTGAAGAAGATCCACGCCCGGCCGGCGTACAGGCGCGCCCTCGAGCGCGGCGGACCCTACAGCTTCGCAAGCGACTGAGCGCCGCGCGCGGAGGCTGGATCAGCGCGAGGTCGTCTCGCCCGCCGGTGCCTTGACGTCGAAGCGCGCCGCCTGGCGCACCGGCCGCGCGCCGGCGTCGCGTGCTGCGCGCGCAGACGGACGGCGGCTCGCGTCGTCGTCGCCGACGGTGCTGCGTGCCAAGGTCGTCGTCGGCGCCACGACCGGCGCGGCAGGCGTCGGACGCGGCGGATCGAGCAGCGCCAGCGCCGGGCTCCTGATCGCGGTGGCGAAGCCGATCACGGTCGTGCCGGAATCGAACGGGAGCTTGCGGCGCGGGTCGGCGCCGTGCGCGAGGAGGAAGCGCACCATGTCGCCCTGGCTCGCCGGATCGCGCAGGAAGCCGGGCAGCAGCACCTGCTGCAGCGGCACCGAGGGCAGTTGCGCGCCGCGACTCGGCGGCGCCAGGTTGGCGAGCTGCGGCAGCTCGTAGAACCACCATTCGAGCGCAGCCCAGTGGCTGCTCTTGAGCGCTTCCTCGAAGCCGCTCGGCAGCGAGCCTTCGTAGTGATCGAGGGCCGACTGCGGCGTGTGCCCGGCGACCTGCAGGTCGCGCGCGAAGCGCGAGCCGATCAGGTCGGGGTCGAGCGCCTCGAGCGGATTGAACGGCAGCGTGCCCGGCTCGAGCTTGCCGCGGTCGAGCCAGCCGACGAGGACCCGGTCGAGCCCGGCGCTGCGGGCGCGCGGGCAGGAGAGCATGCGAAAGACGTCGTGCCGGACCGCGCGCGGGTCGCTGTCGGCCATGAACACGAGCGAGCGCAGCACCTCGGGCGATGCGGCAGCGAAATTCGGGCAGGCATCGACTTCGGCCAGGTCGAGCAGCGGCGATCGCGGACAGCGGTCGAGCCTGGCGCCCTTGTCGATCAGCTCCGGGAGGGCGCGCCACAGGCGCTCGTCCTGCGTCGCGATGGCGAGGGGGCAGGCCTGCAGTCCGTTGCGGGCGATATCGGCCGCGCGGATGCTGCCGGCCACGAACTCGCAGCGCGGATTGACGGCGCGCTGCACGGTGTCGAGCAGGATGCAAGGCGTCGCGTCGTCTTCGGTGAGCTTGCCGTGGACGTGCTTGACGATGTCCCAGGTCATGCTGGTGTCGGTGGCGATGCCGGTCGCCGTGAGGATCAGCCCGGGAGCGGTGCAGCCGGCGAGCGCGACCAGGCCGAGCGCGAGCAGCGCGGGGGCGAGGGCGAGACGGAGGCGGCGAAGCATGGGCTGTCCTGGCGGGCCGTCGCGCCGGCGCGGGCTCCGGCGAGCGCACGCGAGACAACGGAAGTCGATGGTAGCCATGGGCGCTCGCCGCTGTCTGTGACGGAACCCCTCGAATGCGGTTCAAGTCGTAACACGATGTCGCGTCGACAGCGCCGGTCGCGGCCGAGCACGGCATGGTCGTCTCGGCTACTGAGCGGCGGCGCATCGCGCGTGCCCGGCGCTCAGTCCGAGGCAGCCCAGTCCGCATGCTGTCGATCGAACTCGACCAGCGCGTCGCTGCCGCGCTTGAGGTCGATCCGCGCGATCGCCGCCGGGTCGGCGGTGAAGGCATAACCGAGCCGCCACGCCGGAAAGCGCCGGCCCGACGAGACCGGTTCGTGCTGCAGGACGCGCATCCTGACGTGGCGCGGATCGCGTTCGAGCCTGTGCAGCAGCGCGGCGATCGCGTTCTGCGGGCCTTCGACGAACTGGCAGAACGCGTGTCCGTCGAACACGAGCAGGCCGGTGATGTCGTCGCGCGCGTTGTTGCTTCGCGACTGGTGCCGGATGTCGTCGATCTCGCCGGCGTCGAAGTTCCTCAGCTCGCTCACGGAGAGCAAGGTGCAGAGCGGGCCGGCGTCCGCTGATGCGCGGTCCGCCTGCATCAGCCGTTCAGGGCCTTCATCATGTTGTCCGGATAGCGCTGGCCCGCGGCCGCGCCCGACGGGAACACCGACGCGAGCTCGTCGAGCACCTCGCGGCTCAGCACGAGCTCGGTCGCGGCGACGTTCTCCTCGAGGTACTTGCGCCGCTTCGTGCCGGGGATCGGCACGACATCGTCGCTCTGCGCCAGCACCCAGGCCAGCGCGAGCTGCCCCGCGCTGCAGCCCAGGCGCGCGGCGATCTGCTGCACCTTGCCGGCGAGGGCGAGGTTCTTGGCGAAGTTCTCGCCCTGGAAGCGCGGGCTGTGGCGACGGTAGTCGTCCTCGGCAAGGTCCTCGAACCTGGCGATCGCGCCGGTGAGGAAGCCGCGGCCGAGCGGGCTGTAGGCGACGAATGCGACGCCGAGCCGGTGGCAGGCGGCGAGCGTGCCGTCTTCGGGCTCGCGCGACCAGAGCGAATATTCGCTCTGCAGGGCGGTGACCGGATGCTCGCGGCAGGCGCGCTCCAGCGTCGCGACCGACGCTTCCGAGAGCCCGATGTAGCGCACCTTGCCGGCGCGGACGAGATCGGCCATCGCGCCGACCGTCTCCTCGATTGGCGTCTTCGGGTCGACGCGGTGCTGGTAGTAGAGATCGATCGTCTCGACGTCGAGTCGCCTCAGGCTTGCCTCGCACGAGCTGCGCACGTAGGCCGGGCTGCCGTCGAAGCCGCGCCGGAGCGGCTCGGCCGGGTCGCGCAGGATGCCGAACTTGGTCGCCAGGAAGACGTCGTTGCGCCGGCCCTTGATCGTGCGGCCGATCAGCTCCTCGTTGGTGTGCGGGCCGTAGGCGTCGGAGGTGTCGAGGAAGTCGACGCCGAGATCGAGGGCGCGGCGCAGCGTGGCGACCGACTCCGCGTCGTCGCGGTTCGAATAGAAGTCGCTCATTCCCATGCAGCCGAGGCCGATGGCGGAAACGACGGGGCCCTGGGGTCCCAGCTGGCGGGTCTTCATGGGGCGGGTTGCGCGAGAGGTGGGACTTTCGACGATACCGCGAACCTCGCGTGGAATGCACAGTCCGGGCCATGAGCGACGATGTCTCCAGCGCCTCCGATCCGCGCCGCTTGTGGCGCGACGCGCAGCGGGCCGTCGATCGCGTCGAGCCGCAGCGCGGGGCGCCGTCCACCAGCCCGGTCGGCCGCTACCTCGAGCGGGAGCGACATGCCCTCGAGGTCGCCGCGCTGCGCCGCCTTCCACACGCCATCGGGCCGGCAGCGCGGCTCGCGTCGTCGGGCGACTGGCTCAGCACGCAGCTCCTCGGCGTGCCTGTCGTCGCGACCCGCGGCAGCGACGGCGCAGTGCGTGCGTTCATCAACGTCTGCCGCCACCGCGGCGCGCTGCTCGTGCCTCCGGCGGCATGCGGCGCGGGCAAGGCGCGCTTCGTCTGCCCGTACCACAGCTGGACCTACGACGAACGCGGCGCGCTCGTCGGCCGGCCGCACGAGGCCGACTTCCCGCACGTCGCCCGCGACGCCGCGTCGCTCGTGGCGCTGCCGGTCGCGGTCCGATGCGGCCTGGTGTGGGTCGTGCCCGAAGCGATCGCCGCGTTCGACTGGGCCGACTGGTTCGGCCCGCTCGCCGACGAGCTCGACGCGCTTGGCTACGACGCCACCGCCGCGAGCCCGAACGATCGACGCTTCGTGCAGCCCTCGAACTGGAAGCTGGTGCTCGACGCCAACCTCGAGAGCTACCACTTCCAGTACGCGCACCGCGCCACGATCGCCCATCTCTTCCACGACAACGTCGTGCAGCAGGAATCGTTCGGAAGGCACCAGCGGATCGTGCTGCCCAAGCGATCGCTCGCCGACGCGGGCGACGCCGACGTCGACTGGCACCGGCTCGGCCGGCACAGCAACATCATCTATTTCTTCTTCCCGTCGACCTTCGTGCTGTGGGAAGGCGATCACGCCAACGTCTTCAACGTCACGCCCGAGACCGTCGCGAGCTGCGCGACGGCGAGCTGGATGATCGTCCCGGTCGCGCAGCACGCGAAGCGCGACGCGGACCACTGGAGCCGCAACTGGCAGATCTTCTGGGACGCGATCGACGAGGACTTCGCACTCGCCGCATCGATGCAGCTCGGCCTGGCGAGCGGCGCCAACGCGGCACTGACGTTCGGCACGAACGAGTTCGCCTGCGACCTGTTCGAGCGCGCGGTCGACGCGCTCGTCGCGGCCGAGTGCTAGCGGGACGTGCCGCCGACGGTGCGTCTTGATGCGATCTTGATGCCCGGGACGCGTCTCTCTACGACGACTTGACGCCCGTCTTCCTAGGATCGCTGCATCGCCCGGTGCGTCAGAACGATCCCCATGGACTTCGCCTATCTCCTCCTCGTCGCGGTGTTCGCCGCCCTGGTCGCGGGCCTCGTCGCGGGCTGCTCGGCACTCGGAGCGCGGCGATGAGCGGCCTCTACCTGGTCTGCGCGATCGTCGCGGCCGCGCTCTTCGTCTATCTCGTCGTCGCGCTCTTCAACGCGGAGAACCTGTGATGCCGACGACCCCGTTCCTGCTGCAGCTCGGCGTCTATCTCGTCGTGCTGACGGCCGTCGCCTGGCCGATGGGCCGGTGGCTCGCCGCCGTCGCCGACGGCCGCCTGCCAGGCTGGCTGAAGCCGGTCGCCGCCGTCGAGCGCGGGATGTATCGCCTGGCCGGCGTGGATCCGGACGAGAGCACGTCGTGGCAGCGCTACGCCGTCGCCCTGGTCGCGTTCAACGTCCTCGGCGTCGTCGCCGTCTACGCCTTGCAGCGCCTGCAGGGCATGCTGCCGCTCAACCCGCAAGGGCTCGCGGCGGTCAGCGCCGATTCGTCGTTCAACACGGCCATCAGCTTCGTCACCAACACGAACTGGCAGGGCTACGCCGGCGAATCGACGATGAGCCAACTGACGCAGATGCTGGCGCTCGCGGTGCAGAACTTCTTCTCCGCAGCGACCGGCATCGCCGTCGTCTGGGCGCTGATCCGGGGCTTCGTCGCGAAGTCGTCGGGGACGGTCGGCAACTTCTGGGTCGACGCGACGCGATCGATCCTGTACGTGCTGCTGCCGCTCTCGCTCGTCTTCGCCGTCCTCCTCGTCGGTCAGGGCACGATCCAGAACTTCAGCGCGGCCAAGGTCGCGACGACGCTCGAGGTCAACGCCTGGCAGCAGCCGAAGAACGGACCGGACGGCCAGCCGCTGAAGGACGCCAAGGGCGATCCGGTGATGGAAGACGTCAGGTCGGCGACGCAGTCGATCCCGACCGGCCCGGTCGCGTCGCAGGAAGCGATCAAGATGATCGGCACGAACGGTGGTGGCGTGTTCAACGCCAACTCGGCGCACCCGTTCGAGAACCCGACGCCGCTCTCGAACTTCGTGCAGATGCTGTCGATCTTCCTGATCCCGGCCGGGCTCGTGTTCGCCTTCGGCCGGATGGTGGGCGACATGCGCCAGGGTTGGGCGGTGCTGGCGGCGATGACGGCGATGTTTGTCGTCATGGTGCTGATCGTGTCGCCGCAGGAGCAGGGCGGCAATCCGCTCCTCACGCCGCTCGGCGTCGACCAGGCCGCGAGCGCGCTCCAGCCCGGCGGCAACATGGAAGGCAAGGAAGCGCGCTTCGGCATCGCCGCCTCGACGCTCTTCGCCGCGATCACGACGGCCGCCTCGTGCGGCGCCGTCAACGCGATGCACGACTCGTTCATGCCGCTCGGCGGCGCGGTCCCGCTGGTGCTGATGCAGCTCGGCGAGGTCGTCTTCGGCGGCGTCGGCTCGGGGCTCTACGGGATGATCGTGTTCGCGATCCTCACCGTCTTCATCGCCGGCCTGGTGATCGGCCGCACGCCCGAGTACCTCGGCAAGAAGATCGAGACCATCGACATGAAGATGGTCTCGATCGCGATCCTCGTCACGCCGATCCTCGTCCTCGCCGGCACCGCGATCGCGGTCGGCGCCGACGCCGGCAAGGCCGGCATCGCCAACCCCGGGGCGCACGGCTTCACCGAGATCCTCTACGCCTTCAGCTCGGCCGCCAACAACAACGGCAGCGCCTTCGCCGGCCTCTCGGCGAACACGCCGTTCTACAACGTCATGCTCGCCGTG
Organism: Burkholderiales bacterium; assembly: GCA_038236565.1. Classification (GTDB taxonomy): domain Bacteria; phylum Pseudomonadota; class Gammaproteobacteria; order Burkholderiales; family Burkholderiaceae_C; genus Schlegelella_A. The sequence goes on from JBBRZP010000024.1 coordinate 6,292, forward strand.
GCGATGTGGTTCGGCCGCTTCGGCGTGATCGTGCCGGTGCTCGCCATCGCCGGCTCGCTGGCCGCGAAGAAGCGCCTGGCGGTCACGCCGGGAACCCTGCCGACGCACGGGCCCCTGTTCGTCCTGCTGCTGCTCGGCACGGTCGTGCTCGTCGGCCTCCTCAACTACGTGCCGGCGCTCGCCCTCGGGCCGGTCGTCGAGCACTTCATGCTCGTCTCGGCCAAGTGAACGCCATGACCACCTCCACCACGCGGACCTCGTTCTCGCTCCTCGACCCGGCGCTCGCGGCGCCGGCGCTGCGCGACGCCTTCACCAAGCTCGACCCGCGCGTGCAATGGCGCAACCCGGTGATGTTCGTCGTCTACGTCGGCAGCATCCTCACGACCGTGCTCGCCGTCCAGGCGCTCGCCGGCAAGGGCGAGGCGCCGGCCGGCTTCATCGTCGCCGTCGCGGTCTGGCTCTGGTTCACGGTGCTGTTCGCGAACTTCGCCGAAGCGCTCGCCGAAGGCCGCAGCAAGGCGCAGGCGGCGAGCCTGCGCGGCATGAAGAAGAAGGTCGTCGCCAAGGTGCTGAACGCGCCGAATCACGGCTCCGACAAGGCAACGCCGCGCCACGGCGCGGCGTGGCATCCGCAGGAGGCCGAGGAGCTGAGGAAGGGGGCGGTCGTGCTGGTCGAGGCGGGCGACACGATCCCGCTCGACGGCGAGGTGATCGAGGGCGTCGCGTCCGTCGACGAGAGTGTGATCACCGGCGAATCGGCGCCCGTGATCCGGGAGGCCGGCGGCGACTTCTCGTCGGTCACCGGCGGCACGCGCGTGCTCTCCGACTGGCTCGTCGTGCGCGTCGGCGTCAATCCGGGCGAATCGTTCCTCGACCGCATGATCTCGATGGTCGAAGGCGCGCGCCGCCAGAAGACGCCGAACGAGATCGCGCTCAACATCCTCCTCGTCGCGCTGACGATCGTGTTCCTCGTCGTCGTCGTGACGCTGCTGCCGATGTCGCTCTTCAGCGTCGAGGTCGCGAAGTCGGGCTCTGCGGTGACGGTGACGGCGCTGGTCGCGCTGCTGGTCTGTCTGATCCCGACGACGATCGGCGCGCTGCTCTCGGCAATCGGCGTCGCCGGCATGAGCCGGATGATGCAGGCCAACGTCATCGCGACGTCGGGCCGCGCCGTCGAGGCCGCCGGCGACGTCGACGTGCTGCTGATGGACAAGACCGGCACGATCACGCTCGGCAACCGACAGGCGTCCGCGTTCTTCGCTGCGCCGGGCGTCACCGAGCAGCAGCTCGCCGACGTCGCCCAGCTCGCCTCGCTCGCCGACGAGACGCCCGAAGGACGCAGCATCGTCGTCCTCGCCAGGCAGAAGTTCAACCTGCGCGAGCGCGACATGACCGCGCTCGCCGCGACCTTCGTCCCGTTCGCGGCGCAGACGCGGATGAGCGGCATCGATCTGGCTGCCTCCGCCGGCGCCGGAGCGCGCGCGATCCGCAAAGGCGCGGGCGACGCCATCCGCAGGCACGTCGAGTCGCTCGGCGGCACGATCCCGGCGGCGCTCGCGGCGCAGATCGACGACGTCGCACGCCGCGGCAGCACGCCGCTCGTCGTCTCCGAAGGATCGAAGGCGCTCGGCGTCGTCGAGCTCAAGGACATCGTCAAGGGCGGCATCAAGGAGCGCTTCGCCAAGCTGCGCCGGATCGGCATCGAGACCATCATGATCACCGGCGACAACCAACTCACGGCCGCGGCGATCGCGGCCGAGGCCGGCGTCGACGACTTCCTCGCCGAAGCGACGCCCGAGGCCAAGCTGAAGATGATCCGCGAGTACCAGGCCGAAGGCCGGATGGTCGCGATGACCGGCGACGGCACCAACGACGCGCCGGCGCTGGCCCAGGCCGACGTCGCGGTCGCGATGAACACCGGCACGCAGGCGGCGAAGGAGGCCGGCAACATGGTCGACCTCGACTCGAACCCGACCAAGCTGCTCGAGGTCGTCGAGACCGGCAAGCAGTTGCTGATGACGCGCGGCTCGCTCACGACCTTCTCGATCGCCAACGACGTCGCCAAGTACTTCGCGATCATCCCGGCGGCGTTCGCGACGACCTATCCGCAGCTCGCACAGCTCGACGTCATGCGCCTGTCAAGCCCGTCGTCGGCGATCCTGTCGGCGGTGATCTTCAACGCGCTGGTCATCGTCTTCCTGATCCCGCTGGCGCTGAAGGGCGTGAAGTACCGCGCTGCGCCCGCCGCCGAGCTGCTGCGCAGGAACGTCCTCGTCTACGGCGTCGGCGGCTTGATCGTGCCCTTTGTCGGCATCAAGGCGATCGACCTCGTGTTGTCCGCCGCCCATCTCGTCTGATCCAGAAGGCTCGCCATGAACGCCATCCTCCGTCCCGCGCTCGTCCTCTTCGTGCTGCTCTCGATCGTCACGGGCATCGCCTATCCGTTCGCCGTCACCGGCATCGCCCAAGGCATCTTCCCGCACCAGGCCAACGGCAGCCTCGTCGAGCGCGACGGCAAGGTCGTCGGATCGCTCCTCATCGGCCAGAGCTTCAGCGATCCGAAGTACTTCCGGGGCAGGCCGTCGGCGACCTCGCCGATGCCGAACAACGGCCTCGCATCGGGCGGCTCCAATCTCGGGCCGCTCAATCCGGCGCTCGTCGATGCCGTCAACGGGCGCGTTGCCGCGCTCCGCGCTGCCGACCCGGGCAATGCCGCACCGGTGCCCGTCGACCTGGTGACCGCCTCGGCGAGCGGGCTCGATCCGGAGATCAGCCGGGCCGCCGCGGCCTACCAGGCGTCGCGCGTCGCGCGGATTCGCGGACTGGCACCGGAGCGCGTCGCCGCCCTGATCGACGCGAACGCGAGCGACCGCCGCTTCGGCTTCCTCGGCGAGCCGCGCGTCAACGTGCTGGCACTCAATCTCGCGCTCGACGCGGCGGTCGCCCGCTGATCGCCTCGATGAGCGGTGCACGTTCCGCGCGCCGCGCGACGGCGCGCGCTTCTAGAATCGTCAGGTCTCCATCGCGGCAAGGCAGGCACCGTGTTCATCAATTGCGTGGCCTACGAAGACGGCACCAAGCTTGCCGATTGCCCGATCGACGACATCAGCGAGTACCTCAAGCGCCCGGGCTGCTTCGTCTGGGTAGCGCTGAAGGATGCGACGTCGCAAGAGCTGACCAAGATGCAGGAGGAGTTCGGCCTGCACGACCTGTCGATCGAGGACGCGCGCCACGGCCACCAGCGGCCCAAGATCGAGGAGTACGACGACTCGCTCTTCGCCGTGCTGCAGACGGTCGAGCTCACGGCCGAGAACGAGCTCGAGGTCGGCGAGGTCGACATCTTCGTCGGCACGAACTTCGTGCTCTCGGTGCGCAACCGGACCAAGGCCGACTTCCTCGGCGTGCGCGCGCGCTCGGAGCGCGAGCCGCACCTCCTGCGCCACGGGCCGGCGTTCGTCTTCTACGCGCTGCTCGATGCCGTCGTCGATCGCTACTTCCCGATCATCGACGCGCTCGAGACCGAGCTCGAGTCGATCGAGGGCCAGATCTTCGAGCCCCACCTCGGACGCGCCAACATCGAGCGGCTCTATGCCCTCAAGCGCAAGATCGGCATCGTCAAGCACGCGGTCGCGCCGCTGCAGGAAGCGGTCGCCAAGCTCATCAGCGGCCGCGTGCCGCAGGTCTGCGCCAACAACCAAGAGTACTTCCGCGACGTCTTCGACCACCTGACGCGCATGAACGCGCTGCTCGACTCGCTGCGCGACACGATCGGCACCGCGATCCAGGTCAATCTCTCGACCGTGACGATCGAGGAGACCGAGGTCACCAAGCGGCTCGCCGCTTGGGCCGGCATCTTCGCCGTGGCGACGGCGTTCGCCGGCATCTGGGGCATGAACTTCCAGAACATGCCGGAGCTGAAGCTGCCGTGGGGCTATCCGGCCGCGCTGGCGATCATCGTCGCGTCGTGCTCCTTCATGTGGTGGCGCTTCCGGCGGGCCGGCTGGCTCTGAGCCAGCCATGACGGCGCCGCCGCGCCCCGACCCCGACGCGCTGATCGAGCGCCTGCGCGACGACGAGGCGCGCGCCGCGCGCGGCAAGCTGCGCATCTACTTCGGCTCGTCGGCAGGCGTCGGCAAGACCTACGCGATGCTCGCGGCGGCGCGCGCGGCGCAGGCGGCGGGCACCGAGGTGCTGGCCGGCGTCGTCGAGACCCACAACCGCGCCGAGACCCTGGCGCAACTCCAGGGGCTCGAGGTCCTGCCGCGCAAGCCGCTCGGCGACGGCCAGACGGCGCTCGCCGAGTTCGACCTCGATGCCGCGATCGCACGTCGGCCGCAGCTCATCCTCGTCGACGAGCTCGCCCACTCCAACCTCGCCGGCGCGCGCCACCCGAAGCGCTGGCAGGACGTCGACGAGCTTCTCGATTCGGGCATCGACGTCTGGACGACGCTCAACGTCCAGCACCTCGAGAGCCTCAACGACGTCGTCGGCGGAATCACCGGGATCCGCGTCCAGGAGACGCTGCCCGACACCTTCTTCGACCGCGCCGACGAGGTCGTGATCGTCGACACGCCTGCCGACGAGCTGCTCGCGCGGCTGAAGGCCGGCAAGGTCTATGGCTCGGTCCAGGCCGAGCGCGCAGCGGCGAACTTCTTCAGGAAGGGCAACCTGATGGCGCTGCGCGAGCTCGCGCTGCGCCGCACCGCCGACCGCGTCGAGGACGACGTCCAGGCCTGGCGCGTCGAGCGCTCGATCGGCCGCGTCTGGAAGACCGAGGCGAGGGTCCTGTGCTGCATCGGCCCGGGCGAGGGCGGCGAGCACATCGTGCGCAGCGCGGCCTTGCTGGCGCAGCAGCTGGCGGTGTCGTGGCACGCGATCTACGTCGAGACGCCGGCGCTGCAGCGCCTGGCCAACGACCGGCGCGAGCGCATCCTCGGCGCGGTCAAGCTCGCCGAAGACCTCGGTGCGACGACCGCGGTCGTGTCCGGTGCCGGCGTCGCCGCGGCCGTGGTCGGGCATGCGCGCGAGCACAACCTGTCGAAGATCGTCATGGGCCACAACCAGGCGAGCGTGTGGCGGCCCTCGGGAACGCTCGCGCAACAGCTCGGCCGGCTCGCGCCCGACGTCGACCTGATCGAGATCGGCGCGGCGACGAAGACGCGCAGGGCGCCGTCGCCGGCGCGAGCGGACGCACGCGCCGCTCGCTCCTGGCAACCCGCCGGCTATCTCGTCGCGCTCGCCGGCTGCATCGCGATCACGGCGGCCGCGCATCAGCTCGAGTCGGTGCTCGACGCGGCGAATATCGTCATGCTGTTCCTGCTCGCCGTGCTCGGCGTCGCGATGCGCTACGGCCGCGGCCCGGCCGCGCTCGCCTCGATCGTCAACGTCGCGGCGTTCGACTTCTTCTTCGTCCCGCCGCGGCTCTCGTTCACGGTGAGCGACGTCCAGTACCTGCTCACCTTCGGCGTGATGCTCGCCGTCGGCCTGATCGTCGGCCAGCTCACCGCGGGCCTGCGCTTCCAGGCGCGCATCGCGACGCACCGCGAGCGGCGCTCGCACGCGCTGTTCGAGGTGGCGCGCGATCTGTCGAGCGTGCTCGCGACCGAGCAGGTCGTCGCCGCGGCTGGCGACGCCGTGGGGCGCGAGTTCCGAGCCCGCGTCCACCTCTTCGTGCTCGATGCCGACGATCACCTCGGCCTCGCCGGCCCCGAGAGCGATGGCGCAGGCGTCGACCTCGGCACCGCGCGCTGGGCGTTCGACCATGCCCAGGCTGCCGGCCTCGGCACCGACACGTTGCCCGGCAGCGCCTGGCTCTACCTGCCGCTGAGGGCGCCGATGCGCACGCGAGGCGTGCTCGCGCTCTGCCCGGAGGAACCGCGTCTGCTCCTCGTGCCCGAACAGCGGCGCCAGCTCGAGACCTTCGCCGCGCTCGCGGCGATCGCGCTCGAGCGCCTCCACTACGTCGAGGTCGCGCAGCAGGCGACGGTGCAGATCGAGTCGGAGCGGCTGCGCAACTCGCTGCTCTCGGCGCTCTCGCACGACCTGCGCACGCCGCTCGCCGGCCTGGTCGGCTTGGCCGGCAGCCTGCGCCTGACGCGGCCGGCGCTGAGCGAGGAGCAGGACGAGATCGCGCAGTCGCTGCAGGGCGAGGCGATGCGCCTCTCGACGCAGGTGAACAACCTGCTCGACATGGCGCGCATCGAGAGCGGCGAGGTGCGCCTCAGGCGCGAGTGGCATTCGATCGAGGAGATCGTCGGCAGCGCGGTGCGCGCCACGGCGCGTGTGATCGCGCCGCGCCAGGTCTCGACCGCGATCGCGTCCGACCTGCCGCTCGTCGAGTGCGACGCCGTGCTGATCGAGCGCGTGTTCGTCAACCTGCTCGAGAACGCCGCGAAGTACACGCCGGCCTCGGCCCGCATCCGGATCGAGGCGAGGGTGGACGGCGACGCGCTGCGCGTCACCGTCGCCGACGACGGTCCGGGCATCCGGCCCGGACAGGAGGTGGCGATCTTCGAGAAGTTCACGCGCGGTGCGCGCGAATCGGCGGTCGCCGGCGTCGGCCTCGGGCTCGCGATCTGCAAGGCGGTCATCGAGGCGCACGGCGGAACGATCGCCGCGGCCAACGGCGCCGACGGCGGCGCGATGTTCAGCTTCTCGCTGCCGCTCGGCACCGCGCCGACGGTCGAGGTCGATGCTGCCGCGCGCGTCGAAGCGGTCGACACCGAGGCCGCAGGAGTCGCGCGATGAGCGAGCCGGCCCTGGTCGTCCTGCTGGTCGAGGACGACCGTCACATCCGGCGCTTCCTGCGCACCTCGCTCGAGACCGAGGGCTGGCGCGTCTTCGAGGCCGAGACGCTGCGCCAGGGCCTCGTGGATGCGGCGACGAGGAAGCCCGACCTCGTCATCGCCGACCTTGGCCTGCCCGACGGCGACGGCGTCGACCTGATCCGCCAGGTGCGCACCTGGTCGCGCGTGCCGGTGATCGTGCTCTCGGCACGCTCCGACGAAGACGACAAGGTGCGCGCCCTCGACGCCGGTGCCGACGACTACATCGAGAAGCCCTTCGGAGTGTCCGAGCTGCTTGCCCGCGTGCGCGCCAACATGCGCCGCCAGCAATCGCTCGGCGATGGCGGCGAGCGCTCGTCGGTGACGATCGGCGACGTCGAGATCGACCTTGCGGCGCGCGTCGTGAAGAAGAGCGGTGCGGTCGTCCACCTGACGCCGATCGAGTTCCGGCTGCTCGGCGTGCTCGTCGCCAACGCCGGCCGCGTGCTCACGCATCGCCACCTGCTGCGCGAGGTCTGGGGTCCGAGCCACGTCGAGGACAACCACTACCTGCGCGTGTTCATGGCCAACCTGCGCCACAAGCTCGAGAGCGCCCCGGCGCAGCCGAAGATGCTGCTCACGGAGACGGGCGTGGGTTATCGGCTCGTGAACTGACGCGACGTCAAAACACGCGGCCGGCGAGCCAGGTGAAGCCGGTGAACGCGGACCATGTCGGCGTTCCCGAACGCAGGCTGCGTGCCGCGCCGGCGTCGAGCACGAGGCGCTTCGAGACGTTGTAGCTCGCGGCGACCAGCAGCTGGCGCATCGCGTCGGTTCCGCGCTGGTTCGTGCCCGAGAGCTCGCCGACGACGCCCCAGTAGTCGTCGATCGCGGTCGAGAGCGAGGCGGCGCCGAGCCACTGCAACCGCGACGTTCCGGGCTCGGCGTCGCCGGACCGCGTCGCGACAACGTTGATGTCGGTGTGCCAGCGACCGAAGTCGCCGCTGCAGATGCCGTTGACGCCGTATGAGGCCTGGCGGCTGCCGCCGAGCCCGCGACGTGCGGTCGGCAGCACGACGGCGGCCTCCAGCCCGAATGCGCTCGCGTCGTCGACGGCGAAGCGTCGCTTGACGACGACGGCGGTGTCGCCGATGCCGCTCGTGCGCCGGCCGGTGTCGTCGCGCTGCCGCACCCAGGCGTCGGCCCCCACGCGCACGCCCCAGTCTGGGCTGAAGGCGAGCTTCAGCGTCGCCGGGACGCTGTCGCGGAATGCAGGCGCGCCGGCGTGCTCGTGCAGCACGCCGGTTTCGACCTCGATCCAGCCGGGGGTCGACAAGGCGGCCGGGGTCGAGACGCTCGGGCGGTACGGAACGGCAGCAGGCTCGTCGTCGGCTGCCACTGCGGTCGACGGCGCAAGGGCCAGAAGCGTCGTCGCCGCGAGAGCGGCAGAGAAGATCAGGTTCATCGCAGAGTCCTCTCCGACTGCCGGTTCGACCCTAACCGATCGCGGCGTCCTCGAGCGTGCGCTTCATCGCCGCCAGGCCGCTCTCGATCATGCCGGCGATGCCCGGTGCGCTCTCGTCGGGCAGGAAGTCGGCGACCCACACGACGCGGCAGCTGCCGTCGCTGTCAGCGAACGCCTGCGCGCTGGCGTTGTGGTGGGTGAGCCTCGTGCCGACGACGGCCCAGGCGACGCGGCGCGCTCCGGCATCGACGTCGACGATCAGCTCGCGCACGACCATGCCGTTGCCGAACGTGACCATGCGCGCGCCGGGCTCGAGACGGCAGTCGACGACGAAGCCTGTCGCCAGCCGCGTGTGCAGCGCGCCGACGTCGGCGAGCGCGTCCCACACCGCCGCGACAGGTCGAGCGATGACGACCTCCCTGTGAACCGAGGCCATGAGGCGATTCCTTCCGCAGTCGATGAGCAGGCCGCACGGTAGCGCGGGCGCGCCGTGCCCGGCGCGACGCTTTCGGACATGACCAACCGCCACCGCGCGCCCCGTAGACTTGCGACCGTGCCGACCGACGACCGCGCCCTCGCCGACGACTTCGACCTGAAGCGCCTGCCCGACGCCTTCTACGACGATCCGTTCCCGACCTATCGCGCGCTGCGCACGCACGCGCCGGTCAAACGGATGGCCGACGGCGGCATCTTCCTCAGCCGATACGCCGACGTGGTCGCCGTCTACAAGGACACGGCGACGTTCAGCTCCGACAAGCGCGAGGAGTTCTTTCCCAAGTACGGCGCGTCGCCGCTGTTCGAGCACCACACGACGAGCCTGGTATTCAACGATCCGCCCTTGCACACGCGCGTCAGGAAGCTCATCGCCGGCGCGCTCACGCCCAGGCACATCGCGGCGATGGAAGGGCGTCTTGTCGAGCGCGTCGACAGCCTCCTCGATGCGATGGCCGCGCGCGGGCTGGGCGCCGAGGTCGACCTCATCGCCGCGTTCGCGAGCGCGATTCCGGTCGAGATCATCGGCAACCTGCTCGCGGTGCCGAGCGACGAGCGCACGCCGCTGCGCGACTGGTCGCTCGCGATCCTCGGCGCGCTCGAGCCCGTGCTGACGGCCGAGCAGAGCGAACTCGGCAACCGCGCGGTGACCGAGATGCTGGTCTATCTCGAAGGCCTCGTGAAGCGCCGCCGTGCCGCGCCGGGAGATCCGGAGATCGACGTGCTGACGCGGCTCATCGAAGGCGAGGGCGACGGCGAAGGCAAAGAGGCACTCACCGCCCCCGAGCTCCTGCACAACTGCATCTTCCTGCTCAACGCAGGACACGAGACGACGACCAACCTGATCGGCAACGGCCTCGCGTGCCTCGTCGAGTGGCCCGACGAGAAGGCGCGCCTGCTGGCGCATCCCGAGCTCGTGCGCATCGCGGTCGAGGAGTTCCTGCGCTTCGAGAGCTCGAACCAGCTCGGCAACCGGATCACGACGCGCGCCACCGAGATCGGAGGCGTCGCGCTCGCGCCGCGCACGCAGGTCACGCTCGGCATCGGCTCGGCCAACCGCGACCCCGACGCGTTCGCCGAGCCCGACCGGCTCGACGTCGCGCGCCAGCCGAACCGGCACGTCGCCTTCGGCTCGGGCATCCATCAATGCGTCGGCATGGGGCTGGCGCGGCTCGAGGGACGCGTCGCGATCGGCCGCTTCCTCGCGCGCTTTCCGCGCTACCGGCTGAGCGCGCCGGCGGTGCGGGCGCGGCGCGCGCGCTTTCGCGGCCACGTGCGGCTTGCCGCCATCGTCGATCCAGTCTGAATCACAACAACGCTCCAGGAGACTCGCCATGCATCCCCAACGCTTCCTCGCACCCTTGCTCGGCGTCGCATTCGCAGCCGCGCTGCCGCTGATCGCGCAGGCCCAGGTCAAGATCGGCGTCACGCTCTCGACCACGGGGCCGGCGGTCTCGCTCGGCATCCCGGAGAAGAACACGATCGCGCTGCTGCCGAAGACCGTCGGCGGCCTGACGGTCGAGTACATCGTTCTGGACGACGCAAGCGATTCGAGCGCAGCGGTCGTCAATACGCGCAAGTTCATCGGCGAAAACAAGGTCGACGCGATCATCGGCTCGACGACGACGCCGAACACGCTGGCGATGATCGACGTGATCGCCGAGGGCGAGACGCCCGTGATCTCGCTCGCCTCCTCGGCGCGGATCATCGAACCGATGTCCGCGAAGAAGGCGTGGATGTTCAAGACGCCGCAGACCGACACGATGATGGTCCTGGCGATCCTGGAGCACGCTGCCCGGCGCGGCATGAAGACGATGGCCTACGTCGGCTTCAACGACGCGCTCGGCGAGGCGTTCTACGCCGAGTTCGAGAAGTTCGCCGAGGCGAGGAAGATCAGGATCGTGGCGAGCGAGCGCTTCGCGCCGCGCGACACCAGCGTCACCGCGCAGGTGCTCAAGCTCATGGCGGCCAACCCCGACATGGTCGTCATCGGCGCCTCGGGCACGCCGGCCGTGCTGCCGGCGAGGAACCTCGTCGAGCGCGGCTACAAGGGCAGCGTCTACTTCAACCACGGCGTCGCCAACAACGACTTCCTGCGTGTCGGCGGCAAGGACATCGAAGGCATGTTCGTGCCGACGAGCCCGGTCGTCGTCGCCGCCGCATTGCCCGCCGACCATCCGGCCAAGGCCGTCGCGCTCGACTACGTCAAGCGCTACGAGAGCGTCTACGGCGCGGGCACGGTGTCGGCGTTCGGCTCGTACACGTGGGATGCGTGGCTCGAGCTGGCGCAGGCGATTCCGGTCGCGGCGAAGAAGGCCAAGCCCGGCACGCGCGAGTTCCGCGTCGCGCTGCGCGATGCGCTCGAAGGGCTGCGCGACCTGCACGTCTCGAACGGCGTCGTCACGATGTCGAAGAACGACCACCTCGGCCTCGACCAGCGGGCGCGCGTCGTCGTGAAGGTCGTGGACAACAAGTGGAAGCTGGATTGACGGGGTTCGCTGGCGTTCGTGGGCCAGAATCGGCTGCGCCACGACTGCCTGATCCCGATCCATGAGCACACGACTTCGTTCCGAGGTGTCCTTCTCTCCCGCGCCGGCTCCATGGCGCTACAGCCTCGTTGCCCGTGCGTTGCACTGGGTCGTCGCCCTCCTGATCGTCTCCACCACCGCGCTCGGCTGGCGGATGATGTTCATCGAGAAGGAGCCCGGCGCCGGTGAGTGGTTCGACCTGCATCGCTCGATCGGCCTCACGATCTTCACCCTGGTCGCGCTGCGGTTGGTCTGGCGACTGGCGAACCGCCCCGAGCCCCTGCCCGACGACATGCCGGTGTGGCAGGCTCGGCTGGCGACCGTCACGCACTGGCTGATGTACGTGCTGATGATCGTCATCCCCGTCATCGGCTATCTGGGCGCGTCGCACACGAAGTCGGGCGTGGCGTGGTTCGGCAGGGTGACGCCGCGGTGGGCCGAGCCGAACCATGATCTCGCCGAGCAGCTTTTCGATGTCCACGGGACGCTCGTCTGGGTGCTCGTGGCGCTGGTGGCGTTGCACGTCGCGGGCGCGCTCAAGCACTGGCTGATCGACAAGGACGGCACGTTCCAGCGCATGGGTTTCGCGCGACGCCGCTGACGCGGCCGGTCGCGTCGACGGACGACGCCCCCGCGTTCATGGGGCCGATTGCGAGAACCCCGTCACGGTTGCGTTCGGACACAGATCACGCATCTGTACGCACAAGTCCCGAAAAGTCGTCGGCCGCATTCGTGCATCCGTGAACTAGTGCTGCCTCGTTGCCAAGAATTGTTCGACGCGAGATCTTTCTCACGGCGCGGCGCATGGGCACGTCATCTGCGTGCAGGAGGCGTGACCGGAAGACGTATCCATTCGTCGCCGGCCCTTCCCACTTCAGCGAAAGCGCCCAGCCGTGTTCGGTCTCGCCAAGGCAGGTCATCGTGAAGGTCGTGCAGCCGACGGCGTCGTCCGTTCGAACTTCGCCGGCGGCTGGCTGAAGCGCGAAGAAGCGATCATGGGCACGGCCATCACGGTCGAGCTCTGGAGCGACGAGCCGGACGCAGGCGAGGCGGCGATCACGGCGGTGATGGACGAGATGCATCGCATCGACCGCACGATGAGCCCGCACAAGCCTACGTCGGAGCTTTCCATCGTCAACCGCGATGCGGCCACGCGCGCCGTGCCGGTCAGCAACGAGATGGCGCGGCTGATCGCGCGCGCCGCCGACTTCTCGCGGCTCTCGTCGGGCGCCTTCGACATCACCTTCGCGGCCGTCGGCCAGCTCTACGACTACCGCCAGCGCGTCAAGCCGACCGAGTCCGAGCTCGCCGCCGCGCGCGCCGCCGTCGGCTGGAGAAACCTCGTGCTCGACAGCCAGGCGCGCACCGTGCGCTTCGCGCGCCCGGGCATGCGCATCGATCTCGGCGGCTTCGCCAAGGGGCACGCCGTCGACAACGCGGCGGCGATCCTGCGCGAGCGCGGCATCGCCCACGCGATGGTGAGCGCCGGCGGCGACAGCCGCGTCATCGGCGACAGACGCGGCCGGCCGTGGACGATCGGCGTGCGCGATCCGCGCCAGCCCGGCAAGGTCGCCGCGATGCTGCCGCTCGAAGACGTCTCGATCTCGACATCGGGTGACTACGAACGCTACTTCGATGCCGAAGGCGTGCGTTTTCATCACGTCATCGATCCTTCGACGGGCAAGTCGCCGTCCTGCATACAAAGCGTGACGATTCTTGCCGACGACGGCTTGACCTGCGAAGCCCTGTCGAAGATCGTCTTCGTACTCGGCGTCGAACGCGGGATGACGCTGATCGAATCGCAGAAGGGTGTCGACGCGGTCGTCGTCGATGCCGGCGGACAACTTCACTGTTCGACCGGACTGCTGGCGGCGGCGCCTCGGGTCCGGCAGTGACGAGCAAGCATCGAGAACCGAAAGACCACTGGGAGATTGGCATGAACAAGGTCGAGACTGGAATGTTACGGGCCGGCGTCTTAGCGTTGGCGGGCACGCTCGCGGGCTGCGGAAGCGGCACCAGCAGTGATTCGGCGACCGTCACGGTCGCCGGCGACGTGCCGATCGCCTACGCTCAACGCGCCAACACCATGCGCATCAACCCGACCAACGGCGGCCCGAGCGCGGCCGGTGGCGACCTGATGATCCGCGAGAAGTCCTCGGCAAGTGCCACCGAGCACAACGTCACCGCCCAGTTCACGCAAGGCGTGGGCGACGTCCAGGCACCCGACGTCTCGTACGACGGCAAGAAGATCGTCTTCTCGATGCGCTGCCCGTCGACGAACACCGCGATGATCGGCGCCGTGCCCGCGTGCACCGGCTCCTGGAACATCTGGGAATACGACATGACCACCGGTGGACTCACCGGCGGCACCTTCCGGCGCCTCACTTCCTCGGGCGACGACGTCGAGCCGACGTACCTGCCCGCCGGCCGCGGCTACGTCTTCACCTCGAACCGCCAGACCAAGTCGAGCATCAAGCAGATCACCAGCGCGGACGGCGTCGCCCGCAGCTACAAGGCTCAGGACGAGTACGAGCGCGAAACCGTCTTCAACCTGCACACGATGGATGCCAACGGCGGCAGCATCACCCAGATCTCGTTCAACCAGAGCCACGACCGCAACCCGACGATCCGCCAGAACGGCGACGTCATGTTCTCGCGCTGGGACCACGTCGGCGGCCGCAACCACTTCAAGGTGTTCCGTGCGAAACCGGATGGCACCGACATGTTCGTCCTCTACGGCGCGCACAGCGAAGGCAACAGCTTCCTGCACCCGCGCGACATGGACCCGAAGGGCCAGTACGCGGGCTTCCTCGCGTCCGACCTGATGCCGCTTTCGGGCACGCATGAAGGCGGCGGGCTGGTCTTCATCGACGCCGCCAACTTCTCCGAGCAGAACGCGCCCGCCAATCCAGGCGTCACCGGCGTCGGCCAGAAGCAGGCGACGGCGCAGCTGCTGAGCCTGGGCCGGGGACTGTCGCAGTACGGTCGCGTCTCGACGCCGTTCCCGCTCTGGGACGGCACCGACCGCGTGCTGGTCTCGTTCACGCCCTGCCAGGTGACCAAGAAGGGCATCGTCGTCTCGTGCGCCACGCTGACCGCCGCCGAGATGGCGCGCCTCGGCGACGGCGAGCGACTCGTCGAGGACATCGTCGCGGACGACATCCAGGACAACGTCAACCCGTCCTACGCGGTCTACATGTTCGATCCGAAGGCGCAGACCTTCCTGATCGTCGCCGCGCCCCCGCCCGGCAAGATGAACACCCACCCGGTCGCGATCCAGGCGCGCACCGAGCCGAACGCGACCGAGCCGACCAACGTCGACGCGGCGCTGGCGGCGCAGAACCTCGCGCTGATCGAAGTGCGCAGCGTCTACGACACCGACGGCCTCGGCCGCATGGGTGCCGGCGTGCTCACGGCCGCCGATCTGCCGGCCGGCTGCACGACCGCGATCCCGACGATCGCGCCGAGCGATCCGGGCGACACGCGCTCGCAGGTCGCCAACCTCGTGAAGATGAAGGACCCGGCCGACGCGGCGTACGGCTGCTCGCCGGCACGATTCATCCGCGCCGTTCGCGCCATCGCCCCGGGTGCCGGCATGAGCGGCATGCGCCAGGCGATCGGCGAGACCGAGTTCGAGATGCAGCAGATCCTCGGCTACGCGCCGATCGAGCCGGACGGCTCGTTCAAGCTGACCATCCCCGCCGACACCCCCATCGGCCTCGCGGTCGTCAACGAAAAGGGCCAGGCCTTCCAGACGCACACCAACTGGATCCAGGTCCGGCCGGGCGAGCGTCGCACCTGCGACGGCTGCCACAGCCCGCGTCGCGGCGGCGCGATCAATTCCGGCGCGGTCGTGAACACGGTGCCGACGGCGGTCAAGGCGACGCTTCAGAGCGCGCACCTCTCGGGCGAGACGATGGCCTCGACGCGCACCCGCCTCGACCCGACGGCGCTCAACCTCGTCAACGACATGATGTACGCCGACTACTGGGCCGACACGACCAAGCCCGGCATCACCGGCCGTGCGTCGATCGCGCTCAAGTACACCGGCAACGCCGTTCCCGGCGACGACCTCGTGACGGCTGCTCCCGTGCGCGGCTTCATCAACTACCCGACGCACGTCGCGCCGCTCTGGACGCGCAACCGCGGCCCGAACACCTGCACCGGCTGCCACAACGACCCGGACAAGCTCGACCTCGGCGCGCAGATCGGCGGCACCGGCCGGACGACGTCCTACCAGGAGCTGATGCTCGGCGATCCGCAGATCGATCCGGTCACCGGCCTGCCGGTCACGCGCATCGAGGAAGGCGTGCTCATGATCGTGCGCGGTCCGGCGCTCGTCAACACCATGGCCAGCGAAGGCGAGGCGCTCGGCATGGCCCGCAAGAGCCGTCTCCTGGAGATCATGACCGGCCAGACCCTGATGTCGGGCGCAGACGCGCGTGCCGCGCATCCGAATCCGCCGGGGACCGCGCCGAACCACGCGACGATGCTCAATGCGGCAGAGAAGCGCCTCATCGCCGAGTGGATGGACCTGGGCGGCAAGTACTACAACGACCCGTTCGATGCCGGCGCCAACGTGCGCACCATCACCGGCCTGAGCGAGACCGCGTTCGCCACCAACGTCCTGCCGATCCTGACGAAGACCTGCGCTGCCGCGTGCCACCAGGCCATCGGCAGCAGCACCTCGACGATTCCGATCGGCACGTCGTTCCGCAACAACCGCTTCGTCCTGACGGGCGACGTGAAGGGCGACTACGGCGTCACGCTGTCGATGATCTCGAACGCCTGCAACGCGGCCTCGAACTACCTGCTCAGCAGGCCCTCGACCGTCCCGCATCCGCCGGGCGCGATGACCGGCAATCCGCCGGTCCCCGTGACCATCCCGGTCCTTCCCGTCGGCAGCGCTGACTACAACACGATCGCAAGCTGGATAGCCACCGGCTGTTGACCACCCTGATGACATTGCACCGGAACCTTCTTTCAACCGTACTGCTGGGCACGCTGGTCGCTTGCGGCGGGTCGTCGTCGAATCCCTTCGACAACCCGCCCACGATCAGCAATCCCGAGGGAGCGACCGGCCAGCATCTGTCCTTCGCGTACTTCCAGAAGTGCGTGAATCCGATCTTCCTCGCGCAGCTGCAGATCCAGCTAAACGGGGTGACTTCCACCAACACCTGCGCCGGCTCGGGCTGTCACGACACCGTGACAGGCACGGGCGGCGCCTTTCGCGTCGTGCCCGCCGCGACCCAGCTCGACGTCACGCTGCCGGCCAACCCGCCTGACGTGATCCGCGCGACCGACATCTACAAGAACTTCTACTCGGCGCAGGGCGAGGTCATTCTCGGCTCCGTCGCGCAGAGCCGGCTCCTGGCCAAGCCCCTGCTACTCGGCGTGCTGCACGGCGGCGGCCTGATCTTCCCGAGCCAGACCGATCCGAACGCCAAGATCATCCAGTACTGGATCAGCCATCCCGCCCCGCTCGGGCAGGACGAGTTCAGCACCGCTTCCTACACCATGTTCACGCCGCCGGACCCGAAGGTCGGCACGTGCAACACCCAGTGATGGCCGCCACCTTCGCGACTGCGCCGAACGAGCGCAAGAGCCGCGTGGTCGCCTCGTGGCGTCATGGGGTTTTCCTCGGTGTCGCCTGCGCTCTGACGAGCGTTCGCGCGTTCGCTGCCGATCCGGTCGCGCCGGCGGCTTCGGCATCGGCACCGACGTCGATGACGACGGCATCCGTGAGCCGATCGCTGAAGACCGAGCGGCTGCAGGTCACCGATCCGTACATCGAGCTGCGCACCGGCCCCGGCCGCGGCTTTCCCGTCTTCTTCGTCACCAAGCGCGGCGACTTCATCGAGATCGAGCTGCGCCACACCGACTGGTACCGCGTCAAGACCGATGACGGCAAGGTCGGCTGGGTGACGCGCCAGCAGCTCGAGTCGACGCTCACGGCCGCGGGCGGGACCAAGAGTTTTCGTGATGTCCTGCTCGATGACTTCCTGAGCCGCAAGGTTCAGCTCGGCGGAGCCTGGGGCCACTTCCATTCCGAGCCGATGTTGAAGCTGTGGACCAGCTACCGCTTCTCGGAGACGCTCAGCCTCGAAGGCACCATCGGCCAGGTGCAGGGCGTGTTCTCGGGCTCCGACTTCTGGCATATCAACGTGGTGTCGGAGCCCTGGTCCGACCGCCGCATCTCGCCGTTCTTCGGCGTGGGCATCGGCAAGTTCAAGAACTTCCCCAACCTGAGCCTGATCGGCGCGACGACGACCGACGCCAAGCTCGCCAACGCCCAGGTCGGCGTCCGCTATCACCTCACCGACCGCTTCGTCCTGCAGGTCGACTACTCGCTCTACACGGCGTTCGTGAGCGACCAGAAGTCGACCGAGTACCGGGCCCTGACCGCGGGCGTTTCCTTCTTCTTCTGACGCCGCGGCCCGGCCGTCGCATCTAGGCAATCCAATGAACAACAAGACCACGCGCAACGCTCTCCTGGCCACGGCATTGGCGGCGACATCCTTCGCCGCGTTCGCCGCCGATCCGCCCGCCGCCAACAACGACCAGGTGGTCGTGCCGCAGGTCGATCGCCGCGACATCGGCGTGCCGAAGTTCCCGTCGAACGACTTCGAGATGGGCCTCTTCGCCGGCACCTACTCGACCCAGAACTTCGGCTCGAGCTTCGTCTACGGAGTGCGCGCCGGCTACCACATCACCGAGGACTTCTTCATCGAAGGCGCGTACGCGCAGACCAAGGTGAGCGACGAACTGTTCCGCCAGATCCTGCCGGGCGGCGTGTTCCCGCTGGAGAAGGAAAAGCTCAGCTACTACAACTTCTCCGCCGGCTACAACCTCCTGCCGGGCGAGATCTTCATCGGCAGCCGGCGCGCGCGGCCGTCGCAGCTCTTCGTCGTCGCCGGCGTCGGCAGCACGAAGCTCGACGTCCAGCGCCGCCCGACCTTCAACGTCGGCTTCGGCTACCGCGTCTTCTTCGCCGACTGGATGGCGCTGCAGCTCGACGTGCGCGACCACATGTTCTCGCTCGACCTGCTCGGCAAGCGCCAGAGCACGCAGAACATCGAGCTCACCGGCGGATTGACCGTCTTTTTCTGAGCTTTGCCAACGCACCGCTGACCGAAAGTCCATCCCATGACTTCCCTGCAACGTCTTCTTCGTCGGAGCGCCGCCGTGTCGGCCCCGATGCGCGTCGCCTTCGCCGCGCTGATCGCCCTGGCGGCGACCACCGCGCCGGCGGCGCTCGCGCCCGCCAGCGCCGCGCCCGACTTCACCCTGCACGTCATGGACGGCCCGAACCTGCGCCTGAAGGAGCAGCGCGGCCGCGTCGTGATGGTCAACTTCTGGGCGACCTGGTGCGGTCCGTGCCGCCAGGAGATGCCGCAGCTGAACCGCCTCTACGAGAAGTACAAGGCCTCCGGCTTCGTCCTGCTCGGCGTCAACGTCGACGACGACCAGCGCAAGGCCGCGGAGGTCGCCGCCAAGCTCGGCGTCACCTTCCCGGTGCTGCTCGACACCGACAAGGTCGTGAGCAAGCTCTATGACCTGAGCACGATGCCCTCGACGGTGATCATCGACCGCGACGGCAAGGTGCGCTACGTTCACCGCGGCTACCTCACGGGCTACGAGGACAACTACGAGAAGCAGATCCGGGAGCTTCTGAAATGAGGGGCGGCACGTCGACGACGACGCTCGCGCTGCTCGCGGCCGCGGCGATGCTGGGCGGCTGCTCGATGATGCCGACGTTCAAGCCGATCGAGCCGTGGGTCAAGCCCTACGAGCGCGAGCGGCTTGCCGATCCGATCATGAAGCTGTCGCGCGACAGTCTGCCCGAGAAGCACTTCGAGCACGTGCGCAGCGTGCGCGAGGGCGGGCGCGGCGCGACCGGCGTGCAGGGAGGCGGCTGTGGCTGCAACTAAGGCGGCGATCGGCCTCTGGCGGCGCCTGCTCGCGCTCTTCGGCGGCATCGTCGGTGGCCTGTTCGCGGTCGGCCACGCGCGCGCCGCCGACCTGCCCGAGAACAAGGCCGAGACGCTGTTCCACTCCTACAGCGGCGGCGGCGTCACGGCGATCGGGCCGGCGCTGCTGGTGCGCAAGAGCATCCTCGACAAGGTCTCGGTCTCCGGCACCTACTACATGGACGCGGTCAGCAACGCGTCGATCGATGTCGTCACGACGGCGAGCAAGTACCACGAGGTGCGCAACGAGGTCGGCCTCTCCGCCGACTACGTCTACCGCGACTCGCAGATCACGCTGTCGACGCTCAGCAGCCACGAGCCCGACTACACCGCCAACGCCGGCAGCCTCGACGTCAGCCAGGAAGTCTTCGGCGGCATGACGACGGTGGCGCTCGGCTTCACGCGCGGCGCCGACAAGGTCCTCAAGCGCAACTCGCCCGAGTTCTCCGACACCACGCGGCACTGGCAATACCGCCTCGG
Source organism: Burkholderiales bacterium (assembly GCA_038236565.1). GTDB lineage: Bacteria > Pseudomonadota > Gammaproteobacteria > Burkholderiales > Burkholderiaceae_C > Schlegelella_A. The sequence goes on from JBBRZP010000024.1 coordinate 25,991, forward strand.
CGTGACCCAGATCCTGACGCCGCGCTGGCTGATGAGCGTCAACGGCGAGGCGCTCTCGGACGACGGCTTCCTCGGCAGCCCGTACCGCTACGCGCGCGTCTTCGGCGCCGCGGTGCCCGAGCGCAACCCGCGCACGCGATCGGCGCGCGCCGTGAAGTTCCGGCTCGTCGGCGACCTCGGCTCGCGCGACTCGGTGCACGCCGAGTACCGCTACTACCGCGACACCTGGGCGATCAAGTCGCACACCGCCGAGCTCGGCTACAGCCGCTACTTCGGCCAGGCGTGGCTCGCCGACGCCTACGCGCGCTACTACAGCCAGACCAAGGCCGTCTTCTACAGCGACAACGCGCCGACCGAGACCGTCTACGTCTCGCGCAACCGCCAGCTCAGCACCTATACCGACGCCAGCCTCGGCGCCAAGCTCTCCTACACGCTGAAGAAGGTGCCGGGCCAGTACGACCTGAAGCTGAACGGCGCCTACGAGTTCACGCACTTCAGCTTCAAGGACTTCACCGACATCCGCACGGGCAGCCTCTATGGCTACAACGCCAACATCGTGCAGGTGTTCCTCACGGCCACCTATTGAGACCGCCATGTTCACATCAAGCTGCAAGCTGATCGCCGCCGCCCTCGCGGCCGCCGCGCTGCCGGCCGCGTGGGGCGCCGCCGCGGCGCCCGCGCCGGTCACCGCCGTGGCCGCCGCCGGCCCGACGACATCGACCGCCACGCCGCCCCCGGTCTCGCTGCCGGCGCTGCCGATGCGTGGCGCGAGCGCGCCGATGGCGGCGAAGGCCGCAAGCGCGCCGGTCGCCGGCGCCAGCGCCCCCGCCGCGGTCCAGGCTTCCGCGTCCGCAGCGGCCCCCGGCGCGCCGCTCGCCGCGACGCTCGACGGTCGCATCCAGGACGTCAAGAGCGACGTCATCAAGCTCAACCGCGACCTGCTCGTGCTCGAGGAAGAGCTGCTGTTCCCGGCCAACACGCAGGTGGCGCTGTTCCTCTCGATGGACGTCGGCAAGATGTTCCAGCTCGACTCGGTGCAGGTCAAGCTCGACGACAAGGTCGTCGCCAACTACCTCTACACCGCGCTCGAGGTCGAGGCGCTGCACCGCGGCGGCGTCCAGCGCGTCTACCTTGGCAACATCAAGACCGGCTCGCACGAGCTGGTCGCGTTCTTCACCGGCAAGGGTCCGCACGACCGCGACTACAAGCGCGGTGCGAACGTCAAGTTCGACAAGACCACGGACGCGAAATACATCGAGCTGCGCATCCAGGACTCGACCGGCCAGCTGCAACCCGAGTTCGACGTCAAGCTCTGGCAGTGACCGTCCATGGCTTCCCGCTTCTCAGTTCGCATCGCATTGCGCGCCGGCCTCGCTGCCGTCGCGGCGGCGACGACGCTCGCGTTCGCGCCCGTCGCCGCCGCGTGGCCGTTCGGCGCGTCTGCGCCGGCCGAGCCGACGCATGAGATCAAGGCGCCGCACTACGGCGACGCCCTGTTCTATTTCTTCCAGGACCGCTACTTCACGTCGATGACGACGTTGATGGCGTCGCAGCAGTTCGAGCGCGTCCCGCATCACGACGACGAGTCCGAGATCCTGCGCGGAGGCATGCTCGCCTCGTACGGCCTGACGCGCGAAGCCGGCCAGATCTTCGCGCGGCTGCTCGACACGAGCGCGACGCCGTCGGTGCGCGACCGTGCCTGGTTCTATCTCGCCAAGATCCGCTACCAGCGCGGCTACCTGCCCGAGGCCGAGGAGGCGCTCGCGCACAGCGGCAAGGCGCTGCCGAAGCAGCTCGAGGAAGAGCGCGGCCTGCTCCAGGCGAACCTGCTGATGGCGCGCCAGGACTACGCGGCCGCTGCCGACGCCTTGAACGGAATAAAGCTGAAAGGTCCGGGCTCTCGCTACGTCCGCTACAACCTCGGCATCGCCCTGCTCAAGTCGGGCGGCAGCAAGAAGGGCACCGAGCTGCTCGACGAGCTCGGCAAGGAATCGGCGTCCAACGAGGAATACCGGAGCCTGCGCGACCGGGCCAACGTCGCCCTCGGCTTCTCGGCGCTCTCGGAGAGCCGGCCGAAGGAAGCGCGGATGTACCTCGAGCGCGTGCGCCTGCAGAGCCTGCAGTCGAACAAGGCGCTGCTCGGCTTCGGCTGGGCCGCCGACGCGCAGAAGGATCCGAAGCTCGCGCTCGTGCCGTGGACGGAGCTCGCCAAGCGCGACTTCGGCGACACGGCCGTGCTCGAGGCGCAGATCGCCGTGCCCTATGCCTACGCCGAACTCGGCGCCTACGGCCAGTCGCTCGAGAAGTACGAGGGTGCGATCGCTGCCTTCGAGCGCGAGAACGCCGACCTCGAGATCTCGATCAAGGCGATCCGCGACGGCAAGCTGATCGACACGCTGGTCGAGCAGAACCCCGGCGAGGAGATGGGCTGGTTCTGGAAGATCAGGGACCTGCCCGACATGCCGCGCGCACGCCACCTGGCGCAGGTGCTGGCCCAGCACGAGTTCCAGGAAGCGCTGAAGAACTACCGCGACATCCGCTTCCTGCAGAAGAACCTCGACGACTGGAAGGACAAGCTCTCGGTCTTCCAGGACATGCTGGCGACGCGCCGCAAGGCCTTCGCCGATCGGCTGCCGCTGGTCCAGGAGCAGCAGCGGCAGGTCGGCATCGACGCGCTGGTCGCGCGCCGCGAGAAGATCGCCGGCGAGATCGCGCAGGGCGAGATCGACGCCGACGGCGTGGTCTTCGCCGACGAGAAGCAGGTCGCGTCGCTGGCGCGGCTGAAGGAGGTGCGCACGCTCGTCGATGCGCCCAACGCCGATCCGGAGATCACGGCGCTGAAGGACCGCGTCCGCCTCGTCTCGGGCGTGCTGCAGTGGCAGCTCGCGCAGGAGAGGACGTACCGCGCCTACGAGGCGAAGAAGGAGCTCGAGCGCGTCGACGCCGAGCTCGTCGTGGCCAGACGCCACGCCGACGAGCTCGCCGTCGCCCAGCGCGAGGAGCCGGTGCGCTTCGACCGCTTCGGCCAGCGCATCGCAGCCGTCAGCCCGCTGCTCAGCGTGATGATCCCGCGCGTCGCCGGCCTCGGCCGCGAGCAGCGCCTCGAAGCCCAGGACATCGCCGTCGCCGAGCTCTCGGGCCAGCAGCAGCGCATCGCCGCCTACACGACGCAGGCGCGCTTCGCGCTCGCCCAGCTCTACGACCGTGCCTACGGCAAACAGGATTCCGACCATGCTGCTTCGGCCAAGCCGTAGCCTCGCGCTCGCCACCGTCTGGGCGGCGTGCGCGCTGTCGGCGTGCAGCCTGTTCCGTCCGGCGAGCTACACGCC
>JBBRZP010000025.1:0-27483 GCA_038236565.1 Burkholderiales bacterium
GCCTCCATGAAGGCCGAGTAGCTGTCGGTCGACTGGTGGTAGCCCTTCCTGATGATGAGCTGCGCCTTCGGCAGCGCGAGGTCCTTGAGCAGAGCGGCATCGGCCGAGCCCTGGACGCAGTGGTCGGGCCAGAGCACCTGCGTGCCGTAGGCGAGCTTGGTCGTCTCGAACGGCTTCTTGCCGGAATGCGCCGAGGCGAACGAGACGTGGCCGGGCGTGTGCCAGTCCTGCGTGACGACGACGTTCTCGAACGCCGACGAGAGCTTGTTGATGAGCGGCACGACCTGCTCGCCGTCCTTGACCGGCAGCGTGCCGCCGGTGACGAAGCAGTTCTGCACGTCGATGACGAGCAACGCGCTCCTGGCGTCGGGCTTGATCGTCGCGGCGGCGGAGGCGGCGAACGCGCCGTTCGCCGTGGCGAGACCGGCGAGCCCGAAGGCTCCGGCGAGACGAACGAATTCCCTGCGGTGCATGTCTGTCATGGTGGACCTCCCGTCGTGGTGGATGAAGCCGATTCTTCCCGATGAATCGATCGTGCCGGAACGCCGGCACGTCGCGATGCGACGCTAGCGGTTGCCGTCGTACTTCGAAATCTCGTCGACCCTGAGTCCGCCGACGCGCGCGTGCGGCCGGGCGCCGGTCGACATCGCGATCACGAACAGGATCTCGTCCGGCCGGGGCGCATCGGCGACGCGCACCTCGAGCGTGTCGAAATGGCTGCGCACGTAGGCCGCGACGCGGTGGTGCAGCGGGATGTCGATCGCCGAGCCGGCCGGGCCGATCTTGCTCGTCGACGGGACGATCGCGTGCGAGCCCTCGAGCAGGTCGCGCATGCCGTAGCCGCCGGGCACGTGCCAGAGCGCCGCATGCTCGGTCTCGCCCGCGAGACCGACGAGCGCGCCCTTGCCGTACGACTCGATCCGTGACGCGCCGCCGAGTGCCTCGACCAGGCGCGCCGCCATCGCCCGGCCGAGCGGCTTGAGCGCTTCCATCATGGGCTGGATGTCCTCGACGTAGCGACCGGCGTACGGGTTCCTGACGATGGCGGCGAGGCTGCCGCGCTGGCGCGGCACGGCCAGGCGCGGGCCGCCGTCGTGCCACGTGTCCTCGACGGTGCAGACGAGCTTCCTGACGTCGATGGCCGGCAGCTCGGCGGTGGCGGGAAACAGCATGGCAGTCTTTCGTCGATCAGTTCGGTCAGGCGACCGCGAGCTCGGGTCGGGTTGCGCGCAGCAGCGTCGCGTCGATGTCGCCGACGACGCGCCAGCGACCCTGGAGCGCGAGCACTGCCGCGATGATGCGCCCGGCGCGGATCTGAGCCCGCGCCTCGGCGGCGCCGCGGTCGAGGGCCTGCCCGACGAGCCGATCCGGCAACGGGGGGACGTGCCGCACGACGAGCCGCTCGCCGAGGTCGATGTCGTCGCGCACCGCGTTCGCCGGCGCGCGGACGATGCGCGCGTCGTCGACGTCGACCGCGTTGGCGACGATCGTCGCCGCGGCGTCGGCGCGCGCCGCGCTCGTCGCCAGCACGGTGACGGCGTCGGCGATGCCGAGCGAGAAGCTGCGGCCGCGCCAGCCCGAGGTGGCCACGCCGCGCACCGACGACGACGCGACGATGGTGAAGCAGCCGTCGAGCGGTGCACCGAAGCGGCCGCGGACCGGGTCGGTGCAGAGCCCGACCTCGAACGACGTGCCCGGCATCAGGCGCAAGGCGATGTCGCCGCCGTTGTTGATCGACGCGCGGACGATGCCGTCGTCGGCGAACGAGGCGAGCAGCTCGTCGGCGACGCTGCCGGCGACGGCGGCCATCGCCGTGACGAAACGCCCGTCGCGCGCGTGCGGCGCGCAGGCATCGACCATGCGACGAGCGACCGTTCCGCATGGCGACGGCGCGGTCGACTGATCGGCGCGCAGCAGCGCCAGCTCGCCGACGAGCTCGTCGAGCACGCCGCGAAAGCGCTGCCATGCGTGCTCGACGCAGGCCTCGACGACGCGCGCGTCGCCGTCGGCTGCGACGAGGCAGTCGATCGGACCGTGCTGGAAGTGCCAGCGGCCGTCGCCCAGCGCGCGACGCGACGCGACGCCGATCATCGCCAGCTCCCGGCCGGCGCGTCGAGCGGCCACGGCACGCCCGCCGCGGCGCCGTCGACGCGCCAGCCGCCGGCGGCGAGCACGTCGTCGAGCCGGCGCACGCGCGCCATGTGGCCGCCGAGCGCGCGGTAGTCGTCGGCCGTCATCGTGAACTCGATCGGCGAGACGATCGCCGGCGTCGGCACCGAGCCGAAGCTCATCGCCGGCATCTTCGCCACGTCGACCATCACCGTGATGCCGCCGCCCGGCCAGACGTAGACCGGTACGCCGCCGCAGGTCACCTTGACGAGCTTGTCCTTGACCCTGCGTGTCAGCGCGACCGGGTTCTCGGTGACGCCGGCGCGCAGCGACCCGCCGGCGCCGGCGACGTACAGCACGGAGCAGAGCGACGGCTCGCAGTTCTCGCCGATGCGGTCGACGACACGGCGCACCGCCGCGGGCATCTCGGCCGGGCGCGGCACGAGCTGGTCGTCGAGGACGAACCAGGCCGAGTCCTCGCCGGTCGTCGAGACCATGAGCAGGCGCAGTCCCGGGCGGGCGCCGTGCTCGGGCTCCCACGCCTCGACGATCGCGAGCGGATCGACGATGTCGGTGCCACCCCAGCCCGCGCCGGGGTTGGCGACCTGGAAATAGCGCCCCGGCGTCGACTTGCGGCCGCGCAGCCGGATGCCGGTCGGCACCATGTCGAGGAACTTGCCGGCCTGGTGCTCGGAGAGCACGCCGGTGATGTGGTCGTCGATGACCACGACCTCGTCGACGTGCCCGGCCCATTGCGGCGCGAAGATGCCGATCGCCGCCGAGCCGCAGCCGACGCGCATCCGCTTCTCTGCGACGCCGTCGACCACAGGCGCGCGGTCGGCTGCGACCACGACGGTCGCGCCGCCCTCGATCTGCAACTCGACCGGCTCCTTGTTGCCGAGCGCCATCATCATCTCGCAGGCGATGCGCCCTTCCCTCTTCGAGCCGCCGGTGAGGTGGTGGACGCCGCCGAGGGCGAGGAACTGCGACCCGTACTCGATCGTGCTGACGTGGCCGACCGCCTCGCCGCGATGACGCACCGTCGCCTGCTCGGGACCGAGGTAGCGGTCGGTGTCGACCTTCACCTTGAAGCTGCAGTAGCTGAAGATGCCTTCGGTGACGACGGTGACGAGATCGATGCCCTCGTGCTTCGAGGCGACGATGAAGGGCGCGGGCTTGTAGTCAGGATAGGTCGTGCCCGAGCCGACACCGGAGACGAACACGGGCGCGTCGGCATCGGGGCCGGCGAGCAGCGAGCCGTTCCACGCGCCGTCGCGCGCCGCCTGCCATGCGACGAGATCGACGCCCGCCCTGGCGACGAGATGGAGCGTGTCGAGCCGCGTCAGCACGCCGTCGACGTTGCCGTAGCGGTCGCACGCGCCGAGCTTGCCGCGGCTGATCTGGCAGAGAACCGGGCACGCTTCGCAGCGCACCTTGTCGGCCGACATCTTCTCTGGAGCTCGTGAATGATCGAGGACCACCGGTGCAAGGTCACCGGCGTCGTCGTCGCGCTGTCCGTCGGAGCGCGGCGCGAAGTGCTCGGGCGCGTCATTCATCGCGACTCGCCCGCGAGAATCGCCGCGCGCAGCCGGCTCGGCGTCACGGGCACCTCGCGCATCCGAACGCCAGTCGCGGCGTGGATCGCGTTCAGGATCGCCGGCGCCGTCGCGACCAGCGCCGGCTCGCCGACGCCCTTCGCGCCCCACGGCCCGAGCGGCTCGGGGTCTTCGATCAGGTGCACTGTGATCGGCGGCACGTCGCCGACGGTCGGGATCAGGTAGTCGTGCAGGTTGTCGGTGCGGCCGTTGACGTACTCCTCCATCAGCGCCATGCCGATGCCCTGCGCGATGCCGCCGTGGATCTGACCCTCGACCTGGGTCGGGTTGATCGCGCGGCCGACGTCGTGGGCAGCGTGGATGTGGAGCAGCTTGACGGTGCCGAGCTCGACGTCGACCTCGACCTCGGCGATCTGCGCAGCGAAGCCGTACGTGGCGTACGGAATGCCCTGGCCATCGGCGTCGAGCGGCACGGTCGGAGGATTGAAGTGACCGCTGGCGGCGAACACGTCGCCGTTCGCATCGCGTGCGAGTTCGCGAAGGTCGATCCCGTGGCGGATGTCGCGATGCATCGCCACGAGATGGTCGCCGTCCAGCTCCAGCTGGACGTCGTCGCTCTCGACGTCGGCGAGCCGCAGTGCCTCGAGCAGCATCGTGCGCAGCGCTTCGCCCGCGCCCTTGGCTGCATTGCCCGAGACGAAGGTCTGGCGCGACGCCGACGACTTGCCGGCGTCGGCGGTGAGGTCGGTATCGCCCATCACCTGCGCCACGCAGGCGAGCTCCAGGCCGACCGCGTCGGCGAACATCTGCGGCATGACCGTCGCCGTGCCCTGGCCGATCTCCTGCGCGCCGTTGTAGAGGAAGAGGTGCGCGCCGCGCTCGGCGTTCCAGCGCAGCGCGCCGCGCATCGTCGACGGATTGGCGATCACGGTGTTGCCGATGCCGTACCACATGCATGCGATGCCGGCGCCGCGCCGCAGCGGCGACGTGCAGTCGCCGCTCCCGTTGAAGGCCGTTGCCGCTGCGCGCGCGCCCGCCCACGCCGACCGGAGTGCATCGAGGCAGGCGCGCAGGCCGACGCTCGCGGCGAGCACCTGCCCGGTCGGGGTCGTGTCGCCGGCGCAAAGCGCGTTGAGATGGCGGAAGTCGAGCGCGTCGAGGCCGGCGCGATCGGCGAGCTCGTCGAGGAGCAGTTCGCCGAGCAGCGTCGACTGCGGCACGCCGAAGCCCCGGAAGGCGCCTGCGATGCTGTTGTGGGTGTGCACGGCGCGCGTCAGCGCGCGCACGTTGGCGATGCGGTACGGCCCGCTGGCGTGGATCGGCACGCGGTTGGCGACGGTCGGGCCCCACGACGAGTAGGCGCCGGTGTTGAAGTCACCGGAGAAATCGAAGGCGACGAGCCGGCCCGACGCGTCGCAGGCGGCCGTCGCCTCCATCGAGGCCGGATGCCGCTTGGTGCTCGATTGCATCGACTCCGGCCGCTCGTAGACGAGCCGCACCGGCCGGCCGAGCTTCCAGGCCGCGACCGCGAGCAGCGGCTGCACCGAGAGGTCGAGCTTGCCGCCGAAGCCGCCGCCGATCGCCGACGGCACGACGTGGACGTGCTCGACCGGCAGCGCGAGCACGTGGGCGATCTCGTCGCGGTCCATGTAGGGCGTCTGGGTGCAGGCGAAGACGCGCACGCGGCGCAGCGGCGCGCCGTCGGCACCGGTCGCGGCGACGATCTCGGCCCAGCCCGCCTCGGGCTCGATGTAGGCGTGCTCGACATGGCGCGTCTCGAACGGCGAGGTCGCGATGAACGCGGCCGAGGCGAACGCGGTGTCGACGTCGCCACGCACGACCCGGCCGCGGCAGAGCACGTTGTCGGGATAGCGCGCATGCACCGGCGTGCCGCGCGCGGCGGAATCGAGCGCATCGGCGCTGCTCTCGTGCGCAGGTAGCGCCTCGTAGCGGATCGGGATCTCGCTTTCGGGCAGCGCGAGCACCGCGTCGGCCGCGCCGACCAGCGCCAGCACCGCCTCGCCGCGGAAGCGCACGACGCCGTCGGCCAGCACCGGCTGGTCGCGCAGGTCGGGAAAGATCGCGAAGGCGTTGTTCGGTACGTCGTCGGCGACGATCACGTCGACCAGGCCGGGCCAGCGCGCGACCAGCGCGTCGAGATCGCCTATTTCGAAGCGGGCGTGGGCGTGCGGCGAGCGGATCACGCGCATCGCCAGGACGTCGGCGGCGGCGCAAGCCGCCGGCAGCGCGTCGGCGCCGAAGCATTCCGCGCCCGTCACCTTCGCCGGTGCATCGAGGCGTGCGACGCGACTGCCGACGGCTTGTCCGGCGGCGACCGCAGGAGCATCGATCGGCGACGCATCGGCGACAGCGAGCACCGCCTCGACGATCTTGCGGTATCCGGTGCAGCGGCAGAGCACGCCGGCGAGCGCGTCCTGCACCTCGGCTTCGCTCGGCCGCGGGGTGCGGCGCAGCAGCGACTCGGCGCTCATCAGCATGCCCGGTGTGCAGATGCCGCATTGCGCCGCACCGTGGGCGACGAAGGCGCGCTGCAGCGGCGAGAGCGTCCCGTCGGCGCCGGCCAGGCCTTCGACGGTGATCACGTCGCGACCCGCGCACTGGCCGACGGCGACGATGCACGAGCAGACCTGCTCGCCGTCGAGCAGCACCGTGCAGGCGCCGCAGTCGCCGGCATGGCATCCGACCTTGGTGCCGGTGAGGCCGAGCTCGTCGCGCAACGCGTCCGACAGGCGCCGCGACGGATCGCCGGAGAGCACGCGCGCCGCTCCGTTCACGTCGAGGCGGACGACCTGGATCGGCGGCAGGTCGCGAGCGTTCATGCGCGCAGCATTCTCAGCGCCCGCCGCAGCAGCGTCAGCGTCGCATCGCGGCGGTAGTCGGCCGACGCGCGCAGGTCGTCGATCGGCGCCAGCGGCGCGAGGTCGCCGGGGCCGACGAGGAGATCGAGCGCCTCGTCGACGCGCGCGCCGACCAGCCGCGCCTCGAGCGCCGGCAGTCGGCGCGCCACGACGGCGCAGCTGCCGACCGCGGCGGCGGCGTGGGTCAGCGTGCCGCCCTCGTCCGCGTCGACGACGACCCCGACCATGGTCATCGAGATCGTCAGATAGCGGCGGCCACCGAGCTTGAGGAACACCGAACGGGCGCTCGCGCCGCGCGCGGGCACGCGGATCGCGACGACGAGCTCGTCGGACGCGCGCGCCGTGCGCCGGTTGCCGTGCACGAAGCGCTCGACCGGCAGCGCGCGCTCGCCGCGCGCGCTCTGCAGCACGACCGAGGCGTCGAGCGCCATCAGCGCCGGCACGCCGTCGGCTGCGGGCGAGGCGTTGCAGACGTTGCCGGCGACCGTGCCCGCGTTCTGGATCTGCACGCCGCCGACCTCGCGCGCGGCCGCCTTCAGGCCGTCGAAGAGCGGCGGCAGGTCGGCGCGCAGGACGTCGGTCCAGGTCGTCGTCGCGCCGATGGTCCAGCCGCCGTCGCGGTCGCAGCGGATGCCGCGCAGGGCGGCGATGCCGGTGATGTCGAGGACCGGCGCGGCGAGCTGGCAGCCGACGTGCGCCGGATAGAGATCGGTGCCACCGGCGAGCACCGCCCACTCTCCCGCGGCGAGCAGCCGGGCGGCCTCGGCGACGGACTCGGGGCGTTCGAAACGGGTCATCACGGTGGCGGATCCCTGGCCGCAACGGCTGCGGCAAGCGAATGAAGTGTTTACTTCATTGACATCCCAATCTAGCATGCGCCGTGCCGGTTGCAAAGACCGTCCTCGGAGATCCCCGACGATGCCCCCGGTCCGAGACGCCGCCCAGACCCGTGCACGCATCCTGCGCGCCGCGCGCAACGAGTTCATGCGCCACGGCTACAGCGGCGCGCGCATCGAGCGCATCTCGCGCGCCGGCCGGTCGAGCGACCGGATGATCTACTACTACTTCGCGAGCAAGGAAGCGCTCTATCTCGCCGTGCTCGAGGGCGTCTACAGCGAGCTGGGCGACGCCGAGGGCGCGCTCGCGATCGATCCGGCGCGGCCGCGCGAGGCGCTCGAGGCGCTGATCGAGTTCACCTGGCGTTACTACCTCGAGCATCCGGAGTTCGTCGCCCTGCTGAGCAACGAGAACCTGCAGCGCGGGCGCCTGATCGCCAAGTCGGCCAAGGTCAAGCAGCTGTCGCGGCCGGTGCTCGGCATTTTGGGGACAATACTGGCAGAAGGAGCGCGCCAGAAGGTGTTCCGGCGCGACCTCGATGTCGCCCAGGTCTACCTGACGCTCGCGGCGCTCGGCTACTTCTACCTCTCCAACCGCTTCACGCTGTCGAGCTTCCTCGGCATCGAGCTGATGCGGGCCGAAGCGCTGGAGGCGTGGCTGACGGAGATCAAGCGGGTGATGCTGGCGGCGGTGTGCGCGCCTGCGACAACGACGGATTCGAAGACAAGAAAGCGATGAATGGCGGCCTACGAAGTTGAGAGAGTCCTGACGGTCCATCACTGGAACGAGTCGCTCTTCACGTTCACCTGCACGCGCGGCAAGAGCCTGCGCTTTGAGAGCGGCCACTTCGTGATGGTCGGCATCATGGTCGACGGCAAGGCGCTGATGCGCGCCTACTCGATCGCCAGCGCGTACTACGCGGAGCACCTCGAGTTCTTCAGCATCAAGGTGCAGACCGGCGCGCTGACCTCGCGCCTGCAGCACCTGAAGGTGGGCGACGACGTGCTCGTCGGCCGAAAGCCGACCGGCACGCTCGTCCTCACCGACCTGCTGCCGGGCAAGAACTGCTACCTGTTCGCGACCGGCACGGGCCTGGCGCCGTTCATGAGCATCATCCGCGACCCGGCGACGTACGAGCGCTTCGAGAAGATCATCCTCGTCCACGGCGTGCGAAAGATCGACGAGCTCGCCTACGACGACCTGATCGCCCACGAGCTGCCGAAGGACGACGTGCTCGGCGAGATGGTGCGCCAGCAGCTCGTCTACTACCCGACGGTGACGCGCGAGCCGTTCAAGCACCAGGGCCGGCTCACCGACCTGATCGCCAGCGGCAAGCTGTGCAAGGACATCGGCTTCCCGCAGATCGACCCGGCCACCGACCGCGCCATGATCTGCGGCGGTCCGGCGATGCTGAAGGACATGCGCTCGGTGCTCGACGCGGCCGGCTTCACGATCTCGGCCGGCATCGGCCAGGCCGGCGACTATGTGATCGAGCGGGCGTTCGTCGAGAAGTGATCCGGCCTGCGCCCGCGCGCGGTCAGACGCGTCGGCGGGTCTTCGCGCGCAGGACGGCAGCGCCGCCGACCAGCATCAGCAGCACCGTGCTCGGCTCGGGGACGGCGGTGACCGCGATGTTGTCGAAGGCCACCACGCTGCCCGCGCCGGCGCCTGAGAAGTCGAACGAGCGGGCCGATCCGGCGAAGGCGAAGGTCGCAAGCGACCAGTGGTCGTATGCGTCGGCGTTGGCGAGGAGATCGAGCGATCCGAGCAGCGTCCCGGTGCCGTTGAGGCCGGAATACGCCTTCACCGCGCCGACGACCGCGACCGGGCTCGAATAGAAGAACGAGAACGCGCCGACCGCCCATTCGCTCATGTTCATGAATGAATGATCGTCGTGCGCATAGGCGACGCCGAGCGGCGACGGCGCGCCGCTGTAGTACGGGCCGAGCGCGTCGTTGGAGAGCCCCGAGACGTTGACGAACGACACGCCCATGTTCGCGCCGCTCGTGCCGTCGGCCGCGGTGCCGCCGCCGTAGTAGCCGTTGACGTCGCCGTTGCCGAAGTCCCAGGTCTTCTCGAAGGTCACGAGCACCGGCCCGGCAGCCAGGGCCACGAACGGTGCGGCGGCGAGAAGGACAGTGGCGGCGGCGCGGAACAGTTTCATGAGGGCTCCTCTGGAATGCGTGTGGGACGTGGGTTCGGCGTCGTGCACGTGAACTCGCGCGACGACCGCAAAGACCGGTGGAGTCTGGCCAGCGTTTGCGACAGGCGCGTGACGGGACGATCGACGACGCTTCGTCACGCCACCGTCACTTGCGCTCCATAGGATCGATTTCGTCGTCGCGCCCGGACCCGGTCCGCCGTCATTCGCCGCCGCACCACACACACACACACAGAGGAGCAGCTCTCATGGAATTCGGACTCACCAAGACGCAGATCGCCCTGGCCGCCGTGGCCGCCATCGGCACGACGGCCCTGATCACGGGGCCGACCGTCGCCGCGGCCGCCAAGACCGCGGGCAAGTACGTCGCCGGTGACTTCCACAACCACACGACCTGCTCCGACGGCTCGATCTCGATGCAGAAGCTGGTCAAGAAGGCGACCGACAAGAGCGACGGCACCTTCGGCCTCGACTGGTTCGTGCAGGCCGGCCATGGCGGCAACGGCAACCGCAACTGCACGCTGGTCGAAGACGACACGCTCAGCACTCCCGTGTATCCGGTCACCGCCCAGGGCCCGACCACGACCTGGCAGAACACGACACCGCCGGTGCAGCCGAAGGGCCTGGTGTCGGGATCGGCTCCGAGCCAGAACATGTGGCGCTGGCAATCGATCCAGGAGTTCCAGTACCCGCTGATCGAGTACCTGAGTGCCCTCAAGAGCCTGCCGCTCTTCCTCGGCATCGAGTCGGTGGTCGCCGGGCACGAGCACTCTTCGATGTCGGTGATCACGGGCCAGATCCCCGCGTCGCTCGACACCATGACCTTGCCGAACGCGCCGGCGTTCAACGCCAACGGCAGCCGCTACACGCCGGTCGGCAGCGCCTCGGCCCTGGCGCAGTGGGAATATTGCTTCGACCGCAACGACGCCGACACGAGCCGCGGCAACACCGCCGTGGGAAGCGCCATCGGCAACAACTGGACCTGCGCGGTGCCGGGCAGCGCGAACGAGACCGACCCGAGCTGGAGCGCGGCCGCGCAAAAGCTGATCCCGGCCGGTAGCGGCGTCGGCAGCGGCCTCGGCACGAAGGGCCATCTGAAGACCCTCGAGGCCGTGAAATGGATGGTGGCGAACCACCCGAGCGGCAGCTACTACGTGCCCGCCCACCTCGAGCGCGCCGGCCCGTTCAACCCGGACAGCAACAACGGCTTCAACGTCGAGCACCTGCGCAACTTCAACAACGCGGCGCCGAATGTCGCCTTCGGCTTCGAGACCCAGCCGGGCCACGGCGCCTCCTCCGACCGCGGCGAGTACGCGGTGCTGCGCAACGGCTTCGTCGGCAGCGCCACCAACGTCGACTCGGTCGGTGGCACGACCTACGGCGGCACCGGCGTGTACGGCGCGCAGATCGGCGGCGTCTGGGACGCGCTCCTCGGCGAAGGTCGCAACTTCTGGTTCTTCGCGAGCTCCGACTGGCACAACCGCGGCAGCTTCGGGCCCGACGACCGCCGCACGACGCAGGACTTCCTTCCCGGCGAGTACCAGCGCAACTACACGATGGTGAGGAACGGCAGCGACAAGCTGCGCCCGCAGTCGATCGTCGACGGCCTGCGCACCGGCAACAACTTCGCCGCCAGCGGTCAGTTGATCGACCGCCTCGCCTTCGTCGCCTGCGCCTCGTACCCGGGCCCCGCTTCGAGAAGCAACGCCGCCGTCGAAGCGGTCGCGGTCGCGGCTGCCACGAGCAACACCGACACCGACGTCTCCGGCTGCGCGACCATGGGCGAAAAGCTCAAGGTCCGGCCGGGCGCCGAGATCGTGGTGAGCATCGTCGTCCGCGATCCGGCCGGCACCAACTACTCGCCCTACAACTTCCCCAACCCGTCGCTGCTGCAGATCGGCACGAACCAGCCGATCAACGCGCCGGTGCTCGACCACATCGACCTGATCCGCGGCCTCGTGAGCGGCTACCGGACGCCGGGTGCCGCCGACTACGCCGGCGAGTGGCCGCGCAATACGAACTGGTTGCGCGCCGACGGCACGACCGCCGACCTGTCGGTGGTCCCGGCGGCGGCGAAGAACACCACCGCGACGGTCCTCAAGACCTTCAACGGCAACGCCGTGACACCGTGGGTGACGTTCAACTCGGGCGTCGACAACACCGCTTTCCTGAAGATGACGTACCGCATCCCGGCGGTGTCGGCCTCGCAGTACGTCAGATTGCGCGGCACCAACCTGCCTGCGAGCGTGCCATTCGAGACCGACGCCAGCGGCAACCCGCTGTCGGACGTGTACACGAACGCCAGCAACGCGGCGCGCCTGCGCATCCCGTGCACGACGGTGCAGACGACGGTGATCCCGGCCGGCAGCACGTACACCGGCACGGCCATCGACGGCTGCCCCGCGCACCTGCCGACGGTGACGATTCCAGCCACGGGCAACACCCCCGCCTACACCGGCAAGGCAGTCGCGTTCGACGTGGCCGCGTGGTCCGATCTCTGGTTCTACAGCAACCCGATCTACGTCGAGGTGATCGGCTCGACGATGGTCGCGGGCGTCAAATAAGGTCGCCTGTCCCCGGGGCGGGCAACCGCCTCTGCCAACGCCGCGCGACTCCGCGCGGCGTTTCCCATTTCCGAAAAGGGTGTCATGTCCGCTCTCTTTCCCGCCTTCCTCGGCCGGATCGGCCCCCCGTCGCATCGCGCGGCCCGCTGGCCGGCCTGGACGCGCGAGCCGCTGCTCCATTTCGTGGTGCTCGGCGGGCTGCTCTTCGCGGCCGATCACGTCCTCGTCGGCCGCGCAGACGATCCGCGCACGATCGTGGTCGGCGCCAACGTCGATGCCGAGGCGACGCAGGTCTTCAAGGCGTCGCGCGGGCACGCGCCGAACGCGGAGGAGCTCGAAGCGCTGCGCCGCGTGTGGCTCGACAACGAGGTGCTCTACCGCGAGGGCCTGGCGCTCCAGCTCGACCGCGGCGACAGCGCGATCCGCGAGCGCGTGATCTTCAAGGCGCTGAGCGTGGTCGATGCCAGCACCAAGCTGCCGCGCATCGACGACAAGGGCTTGCGCGACTGGTTCGAGGCACACCGCGTCAAGTACGACGATCCGGCGCGCTTCGACTTCCAGGAGGCTGCCCTGTCGGGCGATGCCTCGGAGGCCGCGGTGCGCGCGTTCATCGACGCGCTCAATGCCGGCACGCCCGGCGACGCCAAGGCCGGGCTGCGCGTGTTCAAGGGCCGGCCGCAAGCCAATCTCGTGCAGAGCTACGGCGCCGACTTCGCCAGGTCGCTCGAGGCCGCGCCCGTGGGCGAATGGCGTGCGCAGCCGACGCGCGACGGCTGGCGCGCGATGCGGCTCGACGCCGTCGCGGCGCCGCGGCCCGCGAGCTACGAGACCTTGCGCCCGGTCGTGCTCCAGGACTGGACCGATGCGGTGCTGGCCGAGCAGCGCAGCGCCGCCGTGCGCGCCCTGGCCCGCAAGTACACGGTGAAGCCCGAAGACGCCAAGCCATGAGTGGCCTGCTGCGCGCGCTCCTGCTCGCGACGCTGGCCTGGCTCGCCGGCCCCGTCGGCGCGCACGAGATGAGCATGGCCGAGATGGACCTGCGCGAGACGGCGCGCGGCGAGTTCCTCTGGCAATGGACGGCGCGCGACGACCGCCAGGGCGGCCCCGTCGATCTCGCGCCTGTCTGGCCCGAGGGCTGTCGCGCCGAAGGCAACGTCGTCCGCTGCGGCGAGAGCGGCATGCAGGGCACGCTCACGGTCGACGGCGTCGGCAAGACCTACTCGGCCGCGCTCGTGAAGATCTGGTGGCTCGGGGGCGAGGCGCGCGTCTACACCCTCACCGCCGGCCAGCCGACGGTGCACCTGTACGGCGCCGCCGACGACCGGCGCGGGATGGGCGCGATCGCGTCGGCGTACCTCGTGCTCGGCGTCGAGCACATCCTGAGCGGAGTCGATCACCTGCTGTTCGTGATCGGCCTGCTCCTGCTCGTCGGCTTTCGCCGCCGGCTGGTCTGGACGATCACCGCCTTCACGGCGGCGCACAGCCTGACGCTGGCAAGCGCCGCGCTCGGCTGGCTGACGTTGCGGCCAGCGCCGGTCGAGGCCTGCATCGCGCTGTCGATCGTGCTCGTCGCCGCCGAGGCCCTGCACCGCAAGGACACGCTCGCGCGTCGCTTCCCCGCGCTGGTCGCGTTCATCTTCGGCCTCGTCCACGGCCTCGGCTTCGCCGGTGCGCTGGAGGAGATCGGCCTGCCCGAGAACCATCTGCCGATCGCGCTGCTCACGTTCAACGTCGGCGTCGAGATCGGCCAGCTGCTGACCGTCGCCGTCGCCGGGCTCGCCTGGCAGGCGGCATCGCGCCTGCCCGCGGTGCAGCGGCTGCGCACCGTCCTGCTGTACGGCATCGGCTCGGTCGCCGCATGGTGGTCCTGGCTGCGCATCGTCGCGATCTTCGGCTAGGGCCCGCGAGATGGACGAGATCCACGGCCTCTTCCCCGTGCCCTTCCTGCGCGCACCGGCGACGTTGCCGCGCAGTCTCGTCGACGCACTGATCGCGTCGTTCGGCGCGATGGCGCTGCGCGAGAACAACTCCTCCGGGCAGCTGTCGCACACCGAGATGCTGCGGCCGCGCGACAACCCGCTCCTGCGCGATGTCGCGACGCTGATCGATCCGAAGCTGGCCGATTTCGGCAGCGTGATGTTCGGCGAGCGCCTGCCCTGGTCGATCAAGGAGATGTGGGTCAACGTGCTCGACACCGGCGGACGCCAGGCGATGCACAACCACGCCAACAGCTTCGTCTCCGGCGTCATCTACCTGACGCCGACGCACGAGTCGTCGTGCACCGTGTTCATGAAGTCGCCGGGCGGCACCGACTTCATCTTCAGGAACGACCATGCACGCATGACGCCGGGACCGTTCAACGCCGACAAATGGATCAGCCCGCAGCCCGGGCCCGGCGACCTCGTGCTGTTCCCGAGCTACCTCATGCACGCCGTGCCGCCGAACGCCGGCGGCAGGCGCATCTCGCTGGCCTTCAACGCGATTCCCGCGCGGCTGGAGTCCTGGGGCTACACCGTCAGCTTCGACGCTTGAACGGGCGAGACGCCGTGCGCTGGCGAGCCTCGCTCGTCCTGATGGCCGCTTCCGGCTTCGCCGGGCTCGGCTACCAGATCGTCTGGACGCAGCAGTGCGCGCTCTGGCTCGGCCACGAGTCGGCGGCCGTCCTCGCGGTAATGGCCGCGTTCTTCGGCGGCCTCGCGACCGGGGCATCCTGGCTCGGACCGGCCATCGAGCGCAGTGCCCGCCCGGCGCGCTGGTACGCCGGCTGCGAGGCCGTGATCGCCGGATGGAGCATCGTCCTGCTGGTGATCCTGGCGCGTTTCGGCGACTGGGTCCTGGGCGTCACGGGCACGCAGCCCTCGCCCGTCTGGCAGTGGACGGTGGCGTTCTGCGCGACCTTCGTGGTGCTTCTGCCGGCGACGGCGGCGATGGGCGCGACGCTGCCCGCGATCGAGCGGGCCTTCGTCGACCGGCGCGGCGGCGGCCGATCGATCGCGGCGCACTACGCCGCCAACACCCTGGGCGCGACGCTCGGCGTGCTGGCCATCGCCTTCTGGCTGGTGCCGACGCTCGGGCTCGCACGGACCGCGGCGATCTGCATTGCGCTGAACGCGCTGTGCGCGGCCTGCGCGCTGGTCCTGCTTCCGGGTCGGTCGGTTCCCGCGCCAGCGCCACGCGTCCCGGATGCGCGTGGCGGGCGCGACGGGCTCGCCCGGCTCGCCTGCACGGGGCTGCTCGGCATCGGCTACGAGGTGCTGGTCGTGCGCGTCCTCAGCCAGGTCGCGGAAGACACCGTCTACACCTTCGCCCTGCTGCTCGCGGTCTATCTCGTCGGCAGCGCCGCCGGCGCGGCGCTCTACCAGCGCCACCTCGCGTCGCGCAAGGACGCGCACGGGCTCGGCGATCGGCTCCTCTGCGCGCAGGCCGCCTGCTGCGTGGTCGGGGCCGCGAGCCTCTGGCTCGCCGACCGGCTCAAGGACGCCTGGCTCGACGCCGCCGGAACGAGCATGGCAGCGGCCATCGGCGCCGAAGCGGCCCTGGCGCTGATGGCCTTCGCGCTGCCGACGATCGCGATGGGCGCCCTGTTCAGCCATTTGAGCGACCGCGCCGCCGGTGCCGGCATCAGCTTTGGGCGCGCGATCGGCGTCAACACGTTCGGAGCCTCGGCAGCTCCACTGCTCTTCGGCGTGCTGCTGGCGCCCGCGGCGGGCCTGAAGCTCGCCCTGATGGCGATCCCGCTCGGCTACCTGGCGCTGGCGAGCCGCGTCGCATGGCGCCGACCTACCGCGTGGCTGCCGGCGGCCGTCGCGGCAGGAATCGCCATCGGCGCGCCGGTGCTCGCCTTTGTCGACCTGCCCGACGGCGCCCGCATCGTCAGCTACCGCGACGGCGTCATGGCCGCGGTGAGCGTCGTCGAGGATACGCACGGCGTCTCGCGCCTGCGCATCGACAACCGGCAGCAGGAAGGAAGCAGCTCGAGCCTGCATGTCGATGCCCGCCAGGCCTTGCTGCCGATCCTCCTGCATCCGGCGCCGCGCCGCGCGCTCTTCCTCGGCCTTGGCACCGGCATGACCGCGACGTCGGCGGCTGGGGATCCGGCGCTGGACGTCGACGCGGTGGAACTCCTGCCCGAGGTCATCGCCGCCTCGGCCTGGTTCACGCGCGACTTCGACGCGGCCGCGCGCCAGCGCCTCCATCTCGTCGCTGCCGACGCGCGCCGCTTCGTTCGCGTCGCGCCAGAGCAGTACGACGTGATCGTCTCGGACAATTTCCATCCGGCGCGCAGCGGCTCCGGGTCACTCTACACCGTCGAGCACTTTCGCGCGGTGCGCGAGCGGCTGCGCGCCGACGGCCTCTTCTGCCAATGGCTGCCACTGCACCAGCTCGACCTGGCGACCTTGCGCAGCATCGTCAGATCGTTCCTGATCGTGTATCCGGACAGCTGGGCCCAGCTCGCCAGCAACAGCCTGGAGACGCCGGTGCTGGGCCTCGTCGGGCGGGTCGACGGCCGGCGTTTCGATGTCCGTGCCTTGCGCGTTCGCCTGGCCCGGGCGTCGGCGACGATGACTCCGGGCCCGGCCTCGTTCGGCATTGAGGACGAGCTCGCCCTGCTCGGCAGCTTCGTCGCAGGCCCGCGGGCGCTGGCGCGTTTCGCGGCCGATGCGCGCGCCAACACCGACGACGATCCGGTCGTCGCCTACGCCGCGCCGCGCATCACCTACGCGCCCGCCTCGTCGCCGCAGGAGCGACTGATCGCGCTGCTCGATGCCGTGTCGATCGCGCCGCCGGAGCTGATCGACGACGCGCCCGACGACGCCTGGCCGTCCCGGCTCGCCGCCTACTGGACGGCGCGCCGCCGCTTCATCGAGGCCGGCCGTGGCATCGGCCCGTCGGCGGATGTCCGCGACATGCTGGCTCAAGTGCGCGAGCCGCTGCTCTCGGTGCTTCGCCTGAGCCCCGACTTCAGACCGGCCTACGACCCGCTGCTGCGCATGGCCACGGCTCTTGCACGAACCGACATCGATGACGCGCGCGCGTTGCTCGCGGAGCTCGACACCGCGCAGCCGACGCGACCGGAAGCACGCGACGCATCGCGGCGCCTGGCATCGCTCCGCATCGAACCGGCGCAGCCTTCTTCGCGTTGATCGACGGAGGCAACCGGTCTGTCGGGCACGTCAATTGCTGCATCGCACCAAATCAGATCGAAGGTCCCTCCTTTCGGGACCGAGCGCTCGCCATGAGGTCTTTTTCGACCGATGCAGCGGGGTTTTCCCGGGCACCGGTCTTGCGTAGACCCAAGGCGATGTCGGCGAGTACGAGAACCCCTCGCGACGTCGACGACGCGATCGACCACCCACGAGGTTGCTCACATGAAGACCATCAGCTCAATCGTCGGCGCCGCGGCCATCGCGCTCAGCACCATCGCAGGCGCCAGCGTCACCGGCAGTCTCGGCACCCGCGGCGGCACGTTCCAGTCTCGGCACCCGCGGCGGCACGTTCCTGGCGCTGTCGAGCGCCGGCCTCGACAGCGGCAGCGTCGCGACGCTCTCCGGCGGCACCGTCTACACGAGCGACCAGCCGTTCGCCGACATCCCCAAGGGCACTGTCAGCGAGTTCCTCGCCGCCGGCGTACTGGCCGGCCAGCCGGCGACGCTGACCTTCACGTCGCCGGTCGGCGACCTCAGCTTCCTCTGGGGCTCGCCGCGCCTCTACAACCTGCTGACGGTCGTCAGCACCGACATCAGCCAGGTGTTCACGGTCGCCAGCCTCGGCTTCGGCGTCACCAATGGCAACCAGGCGTTCTCGCAGTACGTGCAGTTCGCCTCGGCGCCGGGCAGCAGGATCACCGGGGTGATCTTCAACAACACGCCGGCGCAGGACGCGTTCGAGGTCGCCAACTTCAGCGTCAACGCGATCCCCGAGGCCTCGACCTACGTGCTGATGCTGGCCGGTCTGTGCGTCGTCGGCTTCGTGGCGCGTCGCCGCCGCAGCGACTGAAGCCGGGCGGTCGGCAGGCGCGCCGACCTCGTCATGCTGGCGCGAGTCGGCGTGCGAAGAGGCTGAACAGCCGCTCCCAGTGCCGCTCGGCGGCAGTGCGGTCGTAGACGCCGGCGCGCAGCGGAAAGACAAAGCCGTGCTCGACGGCCGGATACCACTCGATCCTGTGCGGCGTGCCCGCGGCTTCGAGCGCTCCCTGCAGCTTGAGGATGTCGGCCGGCGGCGCCCACTTGTCGATCTCGGCGCAGGCGAAGTAGCTCTCGCAGCGCACCTGCGAAGCGACACGATGCGGCGAATCCGGCCTGTCGGTCGCCATGTTGGCGCCATGGATCGAGGCGATGCAGCAAAGCCGGTCGGGGAATGCTGCCGCCGCCCACATCACGATCGGCCCGCTCATGCAGTAGCCGACGGCACCGATGCGGCGCGCATCGGCGCGCGGCTCTGCGTCGACGAAATCGAGCATGGCCCGCGTGTCGGTCGCTGTCGTGACCGAATCGAGCGTGGCCATGTGCGCGAACATCTCGGCCATCGCCGGCTCGGTGCGCTCCTTCAGCCAGTAGTCGCGCGTGCGGCGGTAGTAGAGGTTGGGCAGGACGACGAAGTAGCCGACCGACGCCAGGCGCCGCGCCATGTCGTGCAGCTCCTCGCGCTTGCCGGGCGCGTCCATGAGAAACAGGACGACCGGGAACGGACCGCCCTCTTCCGGATGGACGACGAAGCTGTTCATCGCGCCGTCGGCGGTGGCGATGTCGAGGTGGCGCTCGATCATGCGAAGGCTCCTTGTCGTTGCGCGCCGCGCCGGGCGCTCAAGAAGTGGCCGCGGCCCGCTTGGCGAGCAGCGCGTTCCCCGACCGGGACACCGGCTTCCTGCCGAGCACGCCCGAGATGAATGCCGCCGCGTCGACGACGCCGTCGATCGACACGCCGGTGTCGATGCCCAGCCCGTCGAGCAGGAACAGCACGTCCTCGGTGGCGACGTTGCCGGTCGCACCCTTCGCATACGGGCAACCGCCGAGGCCGGCGACGCTGGCGTCGAAGGTCGAGATGCCGACCTCGAGGCTGGCGTAGACGTTGCAGATCGCCTGCGCGTAGGTGTCGTGGAAATGGCCGCTGACCTCGGCCACCGGATAGTGCTTGAGCGCCCGCTCCATGCCCGCCTGGACCTTCTTCGGCGTGCCGACGCCGATGGTGTCGGCGATGCCGCAGTGGTCGACGCCGACCGACTGCATCAGCTTGACGACGCGCTCGACCTCGTCGGCGCTGACGTCGCCCTGGTACGGGCAGCCGAACGCGACCGAGACCGCACCGCGCACCTTCACGCCCTGGGCGTGCGCCGCGGCGACGACCGGCGCGAAGCGCTCGAAGCTCTCGGCGATCGAGCAATTGATGTTCTTCTGGCTGAAGGCCTCGGTCGCGGCGGCGAAGACGACGATCTCGTCGGGCCATTCGGCGCGCGGCGCCGAGAGCGCTGCATCGAGGCCCTTCATGTTCGGGATCAGCACCGAGTAGCGCACGCCGGGCTGGCGCCGGATGCCGGCCATCACGGCGGCGTTGTCGCTCATCTGCGGCACCCACTTCGGGCTGACGTAGCTCGTCACCTCGATCTCGCGCAGGCCGGCGGACTGGAGGCGATGGACGAGCTCGATCTTGACCGCGGCGTCGACCGCCTGCTTCTCGTTCTGCAGCCCGTCGCGCGGTCCGACGTCGACCAGGGTGACACGCGACGGCATCATGACCACGACCTCCGGTTCGGCGCATCGAGCGCGGCCGACGACAGGCCGCCGCGCATCCGCCTCAGCAGCCGGGCGAGGAAGCGCCACAGCACCCACAGGACCACGAGCGAGACGACGGTGATCACGGCGAGCAGCACGAGCGAGATCACCGGATGCGCCCACGACAGCCAGAGCATCGCCGGCACGGCGCCGTCGCCGAGGAGCGAGAGCGCGATGTTCGAGAACGGCTCGGGCGAGGTGTTGGCCGAGGCGCGCGTCGTCATCTTCGCGGCGTGGCTGGTCGCCGCGAGCGTGCCGCCCATCAGCGCCGCCGCCGTCACCCAGCTCGCCTGGTCGCCGCCGAACACGGCGCCGGCGAGGGCAGCGCCGGCCGGAATGCGCACGAAGGTGTGGACCGCGTCCCAGACGCTGTCGAGGCCCGGGATCTTGTCGACGAAGAACTCGAGGAAGAGCATCAGCCCGGCAGCGCCGAGGACGACCGGATGGGCGAGAAGGTGCAGGTCGCCGGGCAGCGTCACCCAGCCGAGCCAGCCAGCGAGGCCGGTGAGGAAGACGACGGCGTAGAGCCTGAGGCCGCTGGCCCAGCCGAGCGCGGCGGCGATGGCGACGAGCTGGGTGAGGTCGAGGTTCACTGCGCCGCCCATGCCGGCTTGCGCTTCTCGAGGAAGCTCTTCACGCCTTCCTGGCCTTCGTCGCTGGCGCGGATGTCGGCGATGCGGCGCGCGGTCTCGCTGCGCAGCTCGGCCGTGATCTCTCGGCCGGCGACGTCGTGGACGAGCTTCTTGCAGGCCATCGTCGCCATCGGGCCGTTGGCGACGATCGCGGCGACGATCTCGTCGACCTTGGCGTCGAGCGCAGCGGCCGTGACGACCTCGTGGGCGAAGCCGCAGGCCTTCGCGGCGGCGGCGTCGAAGCGCTCGGCGGTGACGAACCAGCGCCGCGCCGCCTGCTCGCCCATGGCGCGCACGACGTAGGGGCTGATCGTCGCCGGCAGCAGGCCGAGGCGCGCTTCGCTGAGGCAGAACGTGGCCGTGTCGACGGCGATGCGGATGTCGCACACGGCGGCGATGCCGAGGCCGCCCGCATAGCAGTCGCCGTGGATGCGGGCGACGACCGGCACCGGGCAGCTGAACATCGTCCAGAGCATCGCGGCCAGCGTCTCGGCGTCGGCGCGGTTCTGCTCCCAGGTGTAGCCGCCCACCTCGCGCATGAAGGCGAGGTCGGCGCCGGCGCAGAACGCCTTGCCGCTGCCGCCGACGACGACGGCGCGGACGCGACCGGCTTCGGCATCGTCGGCGATCGCGGCGAAGGCCGCGGCGAGGTCGCGGATGACGGCGCCGTTGAGGGCGTTGCGCACCTCGGGCCGATCGAGCCAGACCAGCGCGACGGCGCCGACGCGCTCGACCCGGATCGGGCTCGTCGGGCCGGTCGTGTGGAGGCCGGGCGTCAAGCTGCCGCCCTCCGGCTGTCGTGTTGAAGCATCCATACCAGGTCGATTTCCGGGCAAGGGTAGCCCATCGCGGTGAGCGCGGCGGTGACCTGCCCGCGATGATGGGTACCGTGGTTGAAGACGTGGCCGAGCGTCGCCGCGAACGGCAGCGATTGGGCGACGCCCTGGGTGGTCGTGTAGTCGAGCGTGCCCGCGAAGCGGGTGTCGGCGAACGACTCGATCAGCGGCGCCCAGCGGCCCGCCGCGTCGATGAGACGGTCGCGAAGCGCGGCGCGGTCGGTCTCGACTTCCGCGTTCAGCGCGACGCTGTTCGAGACGCCTTCGGCGAAGCGCGGCAACCAGAGGCGGTGCTCGGCCAGCAAGAGATGGTTGCAGGTGCCGTGCACGCTCCTGAAGAAGAGGCCCGCGTCGCGCCGGTAGTCTTCGTCGCTCAGCGAGTCGATGTGCTCGTAGAGACGCCGCGTCGCCCAGACGTTGTAGCGGGCCAGGGTCAGGAAATACGCGCGCATCGCGCTCCCGCACTCAATAGCGCTTGGCGACTTCATCGAGCATCACCTCCGTCGCGCCGCCGCCGATCGCGAGCACCCGCGCGTCGCGCCAGAGCCGCTCGATGACCGTGCCGCGCATGTAGCCCATGCCGCCGTGCAGCTGCTGGCAGCCCGAGACGACCTCGTTGACGAGCTCGCCGGTAAGCGCCTTCAGCATCGAGACTTCCTGGACGACGTCGTGGCCCTGGGTCACGCGCCAGGCGCAGTGGTACATGAACGAGCGCGCGGCGCGCACCCTGGCGTCGAGCATCGCGATCTTCTGGCGCACGACCTGCTTGTCGAAGAGCGAGCCGCCGAAGGCCTGGCGGTCGCGCACGTGCACGAGCGTCGCCTGCAGCGCCTGCACGCAGTGGCCGATCGCCATCGCACCGAGGGCGATGCGCTCGGTCTGGAAGTTCTTCATGACCGAATAGAAACCGCGGTTCTCCTCGCCGAGGAGGCTGCCGGCCGGGATCCGCACGTTGTCGAACACCAGCTCGGCGGTGTCGGACGAGAGCCAGCCGCTCTTGTCGAGCTGGCGCCCGACGGTGAACCCCGGCGTGCCCTTCTCGACGATGAACATCGACATCGCGTGCCGCGCAGAGCCGGTCTTGGCGGCGACGAAGTAGAGGTCGGCGTGGACGCCATTGGTGATGAAGAGCTTGGTGCCGTCGAGGATCCACTCGCGGCCGTCGGCCGAGCGTGCCGCCGTCGTGCGGATGCCGGCGACGTCGGAACCCGCGCCCGGCTCGCTGATCGCGACCGCGGTGATCGTGCGACCCGAGGTCACGCCCGGCATGTACCTCGCGCGCTGCTCGGCGCTGCCGGCGTGGTGCAGGTGCGGGCTCGCCATGTCGGTGTGGACGAGCACGGTGATGATGAAGCCGCCGAAGGTCGATTGCGACAGCGCCTCGGCGAAGACGAGGTTGGTGAGCGCGTCGGCCTCGGCGCCGCCGTGCTCGCTCGCGTACATCAGGCCGAGCAGGCCCGCGTCGCCGAGCTTTCGCAGCACCTCGCGCGGCGTCATGCCGGCGTCTTCCCAGGCGAGCCCGAACGGCTCGACCTCGCGCGCGACGAAACGTGCGATCTGGTCCTTCAGGAGCTCGTGCTCCGGAGTGAGATAGATGTTGTCCATGCGGGTCAGGTGCGCGACGCCCTCAGGCGAAGAGGGTCGCCTCGGTCCAGCCGAGGGCGCGGAGATCGGCGCCGCGCAGGTGCGCCTCGCTCGGCATCAGGAACTCGTCGAGCTGCGGCGGCTTCACGTCGGTGCCCGCGAGCATCGCGTGCGCCTGGCCGCGGTGATGCACCTGGTGGGCGAGCAGATGGCCGATGACGTTGCCGCGGCGCTCGCGCTGGATCCGGCCCTCACCGCGTTCGAGCTCGACGATCTCGTCGAGCGCCGGCGCGTCGATCACCATCGCGTGATCGATGAAGCGCCGATCGGCACGCGCCTGCGCCTCGGCCATCCCGGCAACGCTCGCGGATGTCGGCGCCTCGCGCCACTGGCGCTCCATGTCGCGCTCGCCGTTCAGTGCGGCGAGGTAGTAGAGGTCGACGGCGAGGATGTGCTCGAGCGTCGCCTTCAGGCTCGGGAAGAAGCTCGTGCGCGGCGCGGCGTAGTCCGCGTCGGAGACCGCGCGCATCGCCGCGTGCAGGCGATGGTTGGCGAGCCGGTTGGCGTGAACCTGCGTGCGCAGGAACGGGAGAAGCTCCATGGTCCGGGACGATATCGCGGCGCAACCGCGCGTCAGAACGGCCCGCTCGCGAGCCAGCGCTCGATCTGCGCGCGCCGGTCGTTGCCCCAGAACGGCTCGCCGTCGACGACGAAGAACGGCGCGCCGAAGACGCCCTGCGCCACGGCCATGTCGCAGGCGTTGCGCAGGCGCGTCTTCCAAACGGGATCGGCGGCGATCGCCATCGCCTCGTCGGGATCGAGGCCGAACTCGAAGGCGAGCGCCTCGAGGTCGGCGTTGCGCGACAGGTCGACCGTGCCGCGCGTGAAGTAAGCGCGCAGCGCGTGACGCGCCCAGCTCGCGGCGCGCGCCGCGTCGCTCTCGCGCAGCCACCAGAAGATGCGCGCGGCGTTCTGCGTCGGCACGGGAAAGACCTCGGGGATCTTGAACGGCACGCCGGCGAAGCGCGCCGAGCGCTCGAAGTCGAGCAGCGA
Organism: Burkholderiales bacterium; assembly: GCA_038236565.1. Classification (GTDB taxonomy): domain Bacteria; phylum Pseudomonadota; class Gammaproteobacteria; order Burkholderiales; family Burkholderiaceae_C; genus Schlegelella_A. The sequence continues at coordinate 23,981 of JBBRZP010000025.1, forward strand.
GTACTCGCGCTTGATCGGATGGCTCACCGGGCTCTTCAGCTCGGCCGCCTGGAAGGTGACACCGAGCAGGACCGCATTCCAGCGCACGGTGCGGCCGTGCCGCGCGGCCAGTGCCTCGATCCACTCCGAGGCGATATACGAATACGGCGACGAGAAGTCGAAGTAGAAGTCGATCGGCGTGTGCGACATGCGTCAGGCTCCGAGCTGCGAAGCGAGGTCCGCGAAGTCGCGCGCCTGCCAGTCGAAGCGGCCAGGCGCAACGTCTTCCGCGCGGTGCTCGTGACCGTGCTCCAGCGGCCGGTGAACGTAGGCCGTCATCAGGCCGGCCTCTCGTGCGGCATCGAGGTCGCCCGGATGCGCGGCGACGAGCACGAGCTCGCCATCGGCGATGCCGAGCAGGCGGGCGGCCATGCGGTAGACGGCGAGATCGGGCTTGTACTTGCCGATCAGCTCGGCCGAGAGCACCGTGTCCCACGGCAGGCCGCCATGGCGCGCGAGGTCGACGAGCAGGGAGACGTTGCCGTTCGAGAGCGTCGCGATCGGCCAGCGGCGCTTCAGGCGATGCAGTCCGGCGACCGAGTCGGGCCACGGGTCGAGGCGATGCCAGGCGAAGTTCAGATGCGCGCGCTCGCGCTCGTCGAGGCCTTCGAGGCCGAAGCGCGACAGCAGCGTCTCGAGGATCTCGCGATGGAGCACGTCGATCGTCGCCCACGGCACGGCGCCGCTCGCGACCCGTCGCATCGCCGGCTGGTAGCCGGCGCGCCAGGCGTCGCCGAAGGTGCCGCCGTCGATCGCGATGCCGCGCGCGTCGGCGACCTGCGCGACCTCGCGCGAGATCGACGAACGCCAGTCGACGACGGTGCCGAAGACGTCGAAGACGAGGGCGCGCACGGCGGGCAGTGAAGGCGAGGTCACGGCATGTCTCCAGAAGGCGGTCGCGCATTCTCGGGCACTTCCTCCGCCATCCCGGCGTCGGGATACAGCGCGCGCAGCGCCGTCCAGGCCGCCTCGCGCAGGACGGGTTCGATCCGTTCGGCGACACGTGCCGCTGCCGCGGCGCCGTCGTCGCGGCCGGCGGCGCGCTCGCTCCACGCTGCGCCGAGCGCCTCGCCGTACGGTGCGAGTGCGGTGGCGACGACGCCTTGCCAGTGCGCGGGCGCCTCGCCCTGCGCCCAGTCGCCGCGGCCGCGGCCGAAGTGGGCCACCGCGAGATAGCGCAGCAGCGCCGCTTCGGCGATGGCATCGAGCGCCTCCGGCTTCCAGGCGACGATCGATCGGTCGGTCCCGCGCACGAGGTTGACGGCGCGGGCGAGGCCGGCGCTGCCGAGGGCTCCGAGCAGGCCGCCGGTGATGAGGCCGCCGCCGAGCGTCAGGCCGCCGCTCAGCACGTCGGCCTTCAGGCCGACCAGCGCGCCCGTGACGGCGCCGCCCCACACCGCGGCCTGTGTCTCGTCGAGGCGCAGGCGCATGTCGTAGTGGGTCGCGAGGCGATCGAGGATGTCGCGCTCGGCCGTGCCGCCGAGCCCGTGCAGGCCGATCAGCGACAGCGTGCTGGCGCGGGTCTCGGCATCGAGCTGCGCGACGAGCGCGCCTTGCGCCTGCGACGCCGGCGTGTCGGCCGCACTGCCGATGCCGATCGCCGCGCCGGCGTGGCGCAGGCGCGTGCGCAGGCCGCCGCTCTCGGGCAGCGGCGCGACGTCGATCGCCGAGCGCGCGACGCTCCGGGCGAGCGAGCGGATCGATGCGTCGAACGTCGCCATCCGGCGCTCGCGCCAGGCGACGAGGAGGCGCGCCATCGGCGCCTGCTTCGCCTCCGGCAGCGCCGCCGCGACGGCGCCGAGCAGGGTCAGCTCCTGCACCCAGCAGCGCGCGAAGGCATCGAGCGGCAGCACGGCGCGGACCACCGCGAAGCCGGCGAGATGAGCGCGCCAGCGGGATTCGTCGTCCTCGCTGGCGCCGCCGGCGCCGACGGCGCGCGGCGCGCCGAGCTGGTTGAGGAGCACGATCACCGGCTTGCCGACCCAGCCGAGCAGCTCCATCTCGGGCGCGACCCACGCGGCCGCCTCGGGCGACTGCGACGCGTCCACCAGATAGAGCATCACGTCGGCTTCGTCGCGCACGTTGCGCAGCGCCTGCTGGCTCGCCCAGAACGGGCGATCGCGCCAGCGGTCCCAGGTCTCGGCGAGGAAGCGCACGAGCGGTCGCTCGCCGCCGCGCAGACGCTTGACGAGGCGCGCGCTGTCGCCGAAGCCGGGTGTGTCCCAGAGCGTCAGCCGCTCGCCCGCGCCCGTCTCGATCAGCGTGTGCACGTCGGCGAACTCGGTGACGTGGGGCGCGTCGCGCACCTCGCCGATGTCGCGGCCGAGGAGCGTGCGGGCGAGCGTCGTCTTGCCCGCGTTGGTGTGCGAGACGAGGCTGAGCGAGACGCTCGTGCGGTCGACCTCTCTCATCGGGCCGGCGTCGCCGCAGGAACGGCCAGGGACAGCGCGGACTCGAGGTCGCGCGCCGGCGAGGCGCCACCCGCGTCGTCGAGGTCGACGACGACCGGCGTGGTCCCGAGCGCCTCGCCCCAGGCGCGCCATGCGTCGCGCCGCTCGGCGACACGCGCGCCGACGCTCGCGAAGCGGCGCGCGAACGCTGCGCCGTCGACGACTGCCGCGACCGGCACGCCCGCCGGCGCCGCGGCCCGCAGCGCGCGCAGGAAGCGACCCTGGTTCTCGATCTCCGGCGTGGCGCCGAGATCGAAGAGCGCGATCGCGTGCGTGCAGGCGGGATCGACGGCCGGCGGCCGGTCGTCCTCGCCGCCGAACCCGACCAGCGGCGCGACCGTCACGTCGAGGCGCGGGCCGAGCGCGGCCGCGATCAGCGCGCGCAGCGCGAGCGTCGCCTGCGGCTGCGGTGCGCTGCCGTAGGGATGGATGGAAACGCGCGCCGGGCCGCCCCTGCGCAGGCGCAGCAGCCGCTGGTAATACGGCTCGTCGAGAGGCAGCACGAAGCGCCGCCGGCGCGAAGACGCGAGCGCCGCGCAGGCGAGCGCGAGGAGCGTGCGCGGCAGCACGACGGCGCCGAGCAGGGTCGCTGCCATCAGGTGGATCCACGGCGCCGCGGGCGCGCCGACGACGGCCGCGCCCGGCATCGCGCGCATCGACGCGAAAGCCGGCGCATCGGGCAGGGCCGTGCCCGTCAGGCGCGCCGCCGGACCGAAGACCGTCGAGACCGCGGCCCGCGCCGTATCGGCGTCGAGGAAGGTGCTTTCCCAGACGGCGCGGTAGTCGAGGACGAGGCCGCGCGCGTACAGGCCGGCGATCAGGCCGAGCGCCAGCGCCGCCGCGCCGGCGTGCAGCACCGACTCCGCGCGCAGCGCCGCGAGCGGACGGCTGCGGGCGAGCCAGAGTGCAGCGAAGCCGCGCACCGCCGTCGCGCTGCCGCCGCCCGACGCCCGCGGCAGGCGATGGCGCGCACGCAGCAAGGCCTCCGTCGCCCGCACGATCGGCCCCTCGGCC
>JBBRZP010000026.1:0-27471 GCA_038236565.1 Burkholderiales bacterium
CTCGAGAGCCTTCGGCGAGATCGCGTTGAAGCCGATGCCCGGCGGCATCATCAGGCCCTTCTGCGAGCCGCCGATGGTGACGTCGATGCCCCACTCGTCGTGGCGCAGATCGGCGCAGGCGAGGCCGGAGATCGAGTCGACGAGAAGCAGCGCGGGATGGCCCGCGGCGTCGATCGCCTTCCTCACGGCGGCGATGTCGGAAAGCGCGCCGGTCGAGGTCTCGTTGTGGACGACGCAGACCGCCTTGATCTTCTTCTCGGTATCGCGGCGCAGTCGGGCCTCGACGAGTTCGGGCTTGACGCCCTGGCGCCAGTGCGGTGCCTCGGGCAGCAACGGGTCGCTGCCCGGGGCCGAGAGCACTTCGGCGGCGAGGCCGAGGCGCGAGGCCAGCTTGATCCAGAGCGCTGCGAAGTGACCGGTCTCGACCATCAGCACCGCGTCGCCGGCCGAGAGCGTGTTGACCAGCGCCGCTTCCCATGCACCGGTGCCCGAGGCCGGATAAATGATGACCGGATGCCGGGTCTTGAAGATCTTCTTGGTGTTGGCGAGGACCTTGCGGCCGAGCGCGCCGAACTCCGGACCGCGGTGGTCGATGGTCGGCAGGCTCATCGCCCTGAGGATGCGATCGGGCACCGGGCTCGGCCCGGGGATCTGCAGGAAATGGCGGCCGGAAGGGTGGAAGTCGAGGTCGAGCATCATTGCGCCTTGTGATTGATGCATTCTTGCACCCGGCTTCGCGCGATCCTTCGGCGTTTGCACTAGCCGACGACCTCGCCCGACGCCTGCGCGGCGAGACCGAAGGCGAGGTGCGATTCGATGCCGCGACGCGCGGCCGCTATGCCACCGACGCGTCGATCTACCAGGTGATGCCGGTCGGCGTGCTCGTTCCGAAGAACGACCGCGACGTCGCCGTCGCGCTCGAGATCGCGCGCGAGATGCGCGTGCCGGTGCTGCCGCGCGGCGCCGGCACGAGCCAGTGCGGCCAGACGACCGGCACCGCGCTCGTCATCGACGCGAGCAAGCACCTGCGCCGCGTCATCGCGGTCGACGCCGATCGCGGCGTGGCCGTTGTCGAGCCCGGGATCGTCCTCGACGACCTCAACGCGCAGCTCAAGCCGCTCGGCCTCTGGTTCCCGGTCGACGTCTCGACCAGCGCGCAGGCGACGATCGGCGGCATGGCCGGCAACAACTCGTGCGGCTCGCGCTCGATCGCCTACGGCAACATGATCCACAACGTCCTCGGCATTGGCGCGCGCCTGGCCGACGGCGCCGAGGTCGACTTCGGCCCGGTGGCGGACGCGGGCGGACGCGCCGCCGCGATCGCGACCTTCGTGCGCGATCTCGCGCATCGCCACCGCGGCGACATCGAGGCGCGCTGGCCGAAGGTGCTGCGCCGGGTCGGCGGCTACAGCCTCGACATCTTCCATCCGCAAAGCGAGAAGCCGTACACCGCTGACGGCAGCGTCAATCTCGCGCACCTGCTCGTCGGCGCGGAAGGCACGCTGGCGTGGTCGCGCACGCTGACCTTGAAGCTCGCGCCGCTGCCGGGCGCGAAGGTGCTCGGCGTCGTCAACTTCCCGACCTTTCGCGCCGCGATGGCGGCGGCGCAGCACCTCGTCGAGCTCGGGCCGACGGCGGTCGAGCTCGTCGACCGGACGATGATCGATCTCGCGCTCGCCAACCCCGAGTTCCGGCCGACGATGGCCAAGGCATTGATCGGCGAGCCGGCGGCGATCCTGCTGGTCGAGTTCGCCGGCGAGCGCAAGGACGAGCTGCAGTGCCGCCTCGAAGCGCTCTCGGAGCTGATGGGCGATCTCGGCCTGCACGGCAGCGTCGTCGAGATGGTCGACGCGACTGCGCAGAAGAGCCTGTGGGAGGTGAGGAAGGCCGGCCTCAACATCATGATGAGCCTGAAGGGCGACGGAAAGCCGGTCAGCTTCATCGAGGATTGCGCGGTGCCGCTGGTGCATCTCGCCGACTACACCGACGCGCTCACCGAGGTCTTCACGCGCCACGGCACGCGCGGCACCTGGTACGCGCATGCATCGGTCGGCACGCTCCACGTGCGGCCCATCCTCGACATGCGGCGCGACGGCGCGACCAGGATGCGCGCCATCGCCGAGGAGGCCTCCGCGCTCGTGCGCAAGTACAAGGGCGCGTACAGCGGCGAGCACGGCGACGGCCTCTGCCGCGGCGAGTGGATCGCCTGGCAGTTCGGACCGGCACTCACCGACGCCTTCGCCGCGATCAAGAACGTGCTCGACCCCGATGGCCTCTTCGCGCCGGGCCGGATCGTCGATCCGCCGCGCATGGACGACGGCGCCCTGTTCCGCTTCCCGCCGCCAAGCGCGTCCGCGCCGTATCGGACGATCGCCCTCGTGCCGGTGCTCGACTGGTCGGCCTGGGACGTGCAGAACGACGCGCGCAGCGAGGCGGTCAGCGCGCCCGGCAGCGGCGGCGACTCGACCGGCGGCCTCGCGAAGGCCGTGGAGATGTGCAACAACAACGGCCACTGCCGCAAGTTCGACGCCGGCACGATGTGCCCGAGCTTTCGCGTGACGCGCGACGAGGAGCACGTGACGCGCGGCCGCGCCAACACGCTGCGCCTCGCGCTCTCGGGCCAGCTCGGCGAGGACGCCTTCACGAGCCAGGCGATGCACGACGCGATGGAGCTCTGCGTCGGCTGCAAGGGCTGCAGGCGCGAGTGCCCCACCGGCGTCGACATGGCGCGCATGAAGATCGAGTTCCTCGATCACTACAAGCGGCGCCACGGCCACACCCGCAGGGACCGGCTGATCGCCTGGCTGCCCGACTACGGCCACCGCCTCGGCCGGATCGCGGGGCTGGCGAACCTCGCCGCGCGGCTTCCCGGCGCCGCGGCGCTGGCCGGCAAGATGTTCGGCCTGTCGCCGCGCCGGCGCCTGCCGAGGTGGCGCCGCGACACCTTCTGGCACGCCCGCGACCGCGCGATGTTCGCGAGCGCGGAGGCGACGCTCGCCGCGGCACGCTCGGGCGCCAAGGCCGCCGTCCTCTTCGTCGACACCTTCAACGGCCTGCTCGAGAGCGAGAACGCGCTCGCCGCGGCGCGCGTCCTGCACGCCGCCGGCTACACGCTGCACACGCTCGAGAAGGCCGGCGGCCACCATTGCTGCGGTCGCACCTTCCTGAGCGCCGGCATGGTCGACGAAGCGAAGGTGCGGACGGGTGCGCTGGTGCGGGCGCTGCTGCCGTTCGCCGAATCCGGCATCGCCATCGTCGGTCTCGAGCCCTCGTGCCTGCTGACGCTGCGCGACGAGGCGCTGGCAATGCATCTCGGCGACGCGGCCCACGTCGTCGCGGCGCAGGCGCTGCTGTTCGAGGAGTTCGTCGTGCGCGAAGCCGAGGCCGGCCGGTTCGCACTCGATTTCGAGCCGGTGGCGCAGCCGATCCTCGTCCACGGCCACTGCCACCAGAAGGCGTTCGGCGCCGCCGGCGCCGTGCTCGATGCGCTCCGCCTCATTCCCGGCGCCGCCCCCGAGATGGTCGAGACCTCGTGCTGCGGCATGGCCGGCAGCTTCGGCCACGAGGTCGCGCACCACGACGTGTCGATGCAGATGGCCGAGCTCAGCCTGCTGCCGGCGATCCGTGCGTCGGCGACGGCGATCGTCGTCGCCGACGGCGCGAGCTGCCGCACGCAGATCGCCGACGGCGCGCAGCGCGAGGCGCTGCACTGCGCGCGCGTGCTCGCGGCGCACCTCGCGCCGGCGTCGACGGCGCCGGCGATCGCCGACGACGCCCTCGCCACGAGATGACCTGGTCGCTGATCGCGCGCGATGCCGACGGCTCGTTCGGCGTCGCGATCGCGAGCCGCTTCTTCGCCGTCGACGCGCTCTGCCTGCACACGCGCGGCGACGTCGGTGCGCTCTCGACCCAGGCGCTGATGAATCCGCTCTACGGCGCCGCCGGGCTGGCGATGCCCGAGGCCGGCGTCACCGCCGACGAGGTCGTCACGCGGCTCACCGGTGCCGACGAGGGCCGGGCACAGCGCCAGCTGCACGTCATGGGCGACGGCGGACGCGGCGCCGCCTTCACCGGCACGCACTGCATCCGGCCCTCGACATCCGCGTCGACGATGACGCTGAGCCGATCGTCGAGTTGAAGCGCCTCGACGCGAAGAGCCTCGAGCGCTTCCAGCCGTTCGTGGCCTGCCTCGCGCGACGGGACAATCCGGTCGGCCTGCTCCTTCGCGAACAGATCGAGGCACGCATCCTGGCGTTCACAGCATCACGGCAGGCGGGCGACGGCGGCTGAAATGCCAGGCGCTCGCGGCGCCACCGTCACTGCGGGGTCGTCTTGGCCGCCTTGAGCGCGTCCCGCTCGACGTTCAGGTAGGCCTGGTAGGCATTGCGTCGATTGGCAGCCTCGAAGGCCGGCAGCGCGGCGAAGCGGGACCAGTCGATCTGCCGATAGGCGGCATCGAAGTCGAGGCCCTGCTCGAATGCCGCGCCGACCTGCGCGCGCAGGTACACCAGGTAGTCGCGTGTCTGGACGAGGTCGGTGACGGCGTCCGTCGAATAGCGTCCATGGCCGCTGACGATGATGCGGGGCTTCAGCGCGAGCACGCGCCCGAGCGCGTCGATCCAGCCGTTCACGTCGGCATCGGCAACGAACGGGACTCGGCCGGCGAACACGAGATCGCCCACGAACAGCACGCCGTCCTCCTCGACCAGCATCATCAGATCCTCGGGCGTGTGCGCCGGGCCGGCGTGGATGACGCGAAAGTGCAGACCGCCCATCGTGAATCTCGTGTCCTCGCCGACGTAGGTCGTCGGCGCGACGATGCGCGACAGCGAGTTCACCCACGGCGCGAGCGACTGCCTGCGCTCGGCGAGCCTCGCGGCCGGCGCATCCGACGCCAGGTAGTCGCGCACCAGCGACTGCGCCCATACCGAAACGCCGGGACGTACGAGCGCCTGCAGGCCGTAGAAGTGGTCCGAGTGGTAGTGGCTCACGACGATCCGGCGAACCGGCTGCGTGGAGGTTGCCCGGATGATCTCGTCGAGCCGCTTGCCGAGTGCCGGTGTGCCGAGGACATCGAAGACCACGATGCCGTCCGCCGTGACGACGAAGCCCGCGTTCGAATTGAAGCCTTCGTTCTCGATCGAGACCACGCCGGTCTGACCTTCGACGTAGTAGGTATGGGCTGCGACCTTGCGCGCCTGCATCGGCACGCCGAGCGCTTCGAACTCGCGGGGCGCCGCGCCGTCCGCGGCAGCGACCGGAGCCCACGCGAACATCCCGAGCGCGGCCATGCAGAGCGCGTGCACCGCGGACGAAGCGCGACGACTCCGTCGGCGAAGGGTCAAAGACCCAGCTCCAGATCGTCCTTGACGGCGGCGATGCCGGCCTCCGCGCACGCTTCGTCCAGTCGTCCCGATGGCGCGCCGGACACGCCGATCGCACCGACCTGCTGACCGGCGGCGGCCATCGGCAGGCCGCCTCCGACCATCGCCACCCCCGGCAGCTGGCGAATGCCGTTCGAGTCGGTCGCGGGCCCGGTCGCGCGTTCGAGCGCACTCGTCGCGTTCCTGAAGCTCGCCGCGGTCCAGGCCTTGCGGATCGCCGCATCGGGTGTGTGCATGCCGGCGAGCGGGTCGCGCAGCAGGGCGAGAACGACGCCCGAGCGGTCGGTGACCGCGACGGCGACCAGTGCGCCTTTCGCCCTGCACTCCGCGAACGCGGCGTTGGCCGCCTTGAGTGCGGCCTCGACGCCGAGCGACGGCAGCCGGGTGACCGAGGTCTGCGCCATCGCTGCCGGCTGCCATGACGAGAGCACGCCCGCGATCAGGACGGCGATCGGCCTTTTCACGACGCCATCCCGCCGTTGCCATCGACGCCGACCAGTCGCGGCCGGTTCGGCGTGCGTGCACCGATCGTCTTGTGCCGGCGAAGGTACGTTTCCACGACATCCCAAATCGGCTCGCCCCGGCTGCCCTCGGCCACCGGCGCCCAGCCGCCGACCTGGTACGTCTTGTCGGCCTCGATCGGCTTGCCGGCCAGGCGCATGTCGGAGATGCGCGAGCCGATCGCGGCCTTGGGCGTGCAGGTGTATTCGAGGCCACCGACGCGCACCATGTCGCCCCCTTGCTGGTAGTAGGGATCGGGATTGAAGAGGTTGTCGCAGACGTCCTCGAGAATGGTCTTGATCGTCGTGCCCGTCATCGCCGTGAGGGTCGAATACGGGTAGGTGATCGCGAGCTGGTCCATCATCAGCTCGCGCGTGATCCTCTGGCCGGGCAGCAGCGTCGTTCCCCATCGGAACCCGGGCGAGAAAGCGATCTCCGCGCCCTTGACTTCCATGATCGCGTCGACGATGAGCTGGTCCCAGGTGCCGTTGAAGTTGCCCCGCCGATAGAGCAGCCCTTCGCTGACGGCGAGCGTCTCGTCGAGCTTCGCCGCGAAGGGTGCACGCACGGTGGCGATGTGCTGTTGCATGTCGCGATCAGGAGGCAGCAGGTTCGCGAACACCGGCATCAGCTGGTATCTGAAGTCGCGCACGCGGCCTTCGCGGACATCGAAGTCGAGCACGCCGAGGAACTTCGTGTTCGATCCGGCGTTGGTCACCAGCGTCTGGCCGCCGCGGTTCTTCACGATCACCGGCGCAGGCACGCCATCGTGCGTGTGACCGCCGAGGATCGCATCGACACCCGACACTCGCGTCGCCATCTTGAGGTCGACATCCATGCCGTTGTGCGACAGCACCACGACAACCCGCGCGCCCTTTGCGCGTGCCTCGTCGACGATCTTTTGCATGTTCTCGTCCTGGATGCCGAACGTCCAGTCGGGAACGAGGTAGCGCGGATTGGCGATCGGCGTGTACGGAAAGGCCTGGCCGACGACGGCCACCGCGACGCCGTTCATCTCGCGGATCACGTAGGGTGCGAAGACCGGATCGCCGAAGTCGGTCGTCTTCACGTTCTGGGCGAGGAAGCTGGTGCGGCCGGCGAAATCCTTCTCGACGATCTCCTGCACGCGCTTCGCGCCGAGCGTGAACTCCCAGTGCGCGCTCATGCAGTCCACGCCGAGCAGCTTGCACGCGTCCACCATGTCCTGTCCGTTGGTCCACAGCGATGTCGCGGACCCTTGCCAGGTGTCCCCGCCGTCGAGGAGCAGCGCATGGGGTCGCGACGCGCGCACCCGCTTGACGAGCGTCGCGAGGTGGGCGAATCCGCCGACTCGGCCATAGGTGCGTGCCGCGGCCTCGAAGTCGAGAGAGGTGAAGGCGTGGGCGCGCGCCGTGCCGGGCGCGATGTCGAAAGCCTTCAGCAATTTCTCGCCGACGAGGTGAGGCGCGCGATCCTCGGCGTCGGCCACGCCCAGGTTGACGCTGGGCTCGCGGAAATGGATCGGCAGCAACTGCGCGTGGCAGTCGGTGAAGTGCATGAAGCTGACGTTGCCGAAGCGAGGCAACTCGTAGAGACGCTCGGCCGCGCCAGGCTCTGCACCGAGCGCAGCGCGATGCTCGAGCGCCATGCCGCCCGCCGCCGCGACCGACAGCAGTTGCAGGAACTCGCGCCGACCGAGGCTCATCGCGGCAGGCGCCCCGGCATCTAGCGGTTGACCGGCGACCGGGGATCGAGCAGCAGGGCCATGATGTCCTGCATCTGCTTGGCGGTCAGCACGTGGGCCTCACCAAACCTCGGCATGATCGAGCAGACGTTGTAGGCCGTTGCGTTGTAGAGCTTGCCCCAGGTGTAGCGGACGATGGGCGCCGCTTCGGCGCTCGCCGGATCGACGACCCCGCGCAGCTTGCCGTAGTTGTGCAAGCTCGGCCCGAGGGTGCCGTAGGCGATCTCCGCCTTGCTCAGCTCGTGGCAGTTGTAGCAATTGCCACCGTTGGCCGCGCTGGCCGGATCGGACCAGGTCATGCCGCGGCCGTTCTGGGCAAGCTTCTCGCCTTCGCGCCAGTCGCCGAGGTATCGGCCGTCGGGCGGCTGCTTGATCGTCGCGAGCTCGCTTGCTTCGAGCTTTTGCACGACATCGGCGGCGGGCGGCGTCGCGCTGGAGCAGGCTTGCTGCACCGGATCCTGCTCGAGCCGGTCGAGCGCCGCCTGCCCCTCGGGGTGGAACGAGCTCTTGATCATGGCAAGTGCCATGGCGTCGTAGGAGGAGGTCGACGTCGCGGACGGCGCCGCACAGCCGGCCAATGCGACGGCACCGAACGTGGCGAGCCACGCGATCGATCGATTGCAACGGGTTGGCATGTCGGTTCCTTCAGCGCTTGAGGGCCGGGGCGATCGATTCGGCACCGCGCGCGTTCACGCCGAGATAGACGCTCAGCGCGATCGTCACGTCCGACACGAATCCGGGAACCGGGAAACGCTGCTGCCGATAGCAGTCGTTCAGGCGACGCTGCATGCTCCACAGCTGGCCGTTCGAAACGCGATATGCCGGCCACGCGCCGAAGCCGGCCCCGGCCCCTTGCTGCGTCGTCAGGTCCGGCAGGTCCTGCAATCGGATGCGCTTGCCTTCCTGACCGTGGCACGAGGCGCACGAGAAGTCGTAGGGACCGCCGCGAAAGAAGAAGGCCCGCTTTCCGGCCTCGTACATGCCTTTCTCGCTGGCATGCACCTGCGACACGTTGAACTTCAAGCCGCGCGATTCGCTTGCGATCCACGCCACGAGCCCCTCGAGCGTGACCTGCTCGCCTTTGCCGAAGGGCGTCTTTGCGATTTCGGCCGCATCGAAGCCCTGCAACTCCTGCATGCAGGTGAGCAGACGCGATTCGAGGTCCTGGACGCGGACCGTGTCGGCGAAGAATCGCGGCAGCTCGACGAACGCGCCCTTCACCACACCGGGGCCGCGACCGAGGTCGCAGCGCTGCAGCGACGCCTTCTTGGGTCCGCGCGGCTCCTTCCAGAGCGCCTCGCCCTTGGCCTCCCACAGCTCGGCGGGATTGCCGTCGGCGAGCATGGCCCGGTACTGGGCGATGCCGTCGCTCGACGTCTGGGCGACGGCGGCGGTGCCGCAAAGGACCAGCATCGCGGCGATGAAGCGGTTCATGATGTCTCCTGTGGCGCTCTTGTTCGGCGACCAAATGTGGTCGTCTACGAGATCGTCGCTTCGTCGGTGCGCGTCTCGCCCTTGTTGTCGATCCACGTCACGCTGACCTTGTCGCCCGGGTTCGCGCCCTTGAAGCGGAATTGCAGGAAGGGGTTCTGCGAGACGGCCTGGCCCCATTTCGCGGTGAGCACCGTCTTGCCGCCGCTGGTCGCCTTCACGTCGCTGATGTAGTGCGCCGGGATGGTCTTGCCGGACGAGTCCTTGCGAAAGCCCGTCTCCATCGGATGGGCCATCAGCACGCGCACGTCCGTGATGCCGTCTTTCGCCTGGGCGCGGATGCGCATCGGGTCAGCCATGTCGTTCTCCTGGTTCGATTTGTGGTCGCGTCGTGGTCGGGTCCGGCATCAGCCGCCGCAGCCGCCCAGCGTCACCTTGGTTTCCTTCGAGGTCGAGTAGAGCTTGCCGTCGGCCCTGACGACGGCATAGACCTTCGTGCTCTCGCCCATCTTGACCCGCGTCGACACGAACGGCTCGGTGCCGTCGGGGATCGTGAAAGTCGCTGTGAGAGGGAACGGATTCTTCTCGACGAGGATGTAGATGGCGTCGGTCTTGGGGATCGCGCTCGTCACCGCGACCGGCACGACGGCGCCGTTCTCGGCGATGTCGGGCGACGTGATCGTCACGTCCTTGCTGTCGGCGGGCTTGCCGCCGAGGATCTTCAACGCTTCGTCGAGGGTCTTGGCCTCGAAGCCGGTCCCGTCGGCGGCTCGCGCCTGTTCGAGCGTCAATGCGCCGCATCCCACGAGCAGCGCCAGCAGGCCGCCATGCTTCAGTACGTCTCGTCTCGATTTCATGTCGACATCCTTGATTGGGGCGCAAGGGACACCCGCGCCGTCATGGTTGCAAAAGGGGGCCGCGGATGCCATCGGCATCGACCCCCGCCGTATGTTCATTTCGCACCGCCCGCGAGCCAGCGGGCGATCGTCTTGAGGTCGGCTTCGCCCAGTTGCGCCTGCGCCGGCATCGGGATCGGACCCCACACGCCCTGACTGCCCTTGCCGATCCTCGACGACAGATATTCGACGGCGTCGGCGCGGCCGGCATATTTCCTGGCGACGTCCTGGAATGCGGGACCGACGAGCTTGTTCGTCATGCCGTGGCAACCCGCGCAACCGTTCGAATTGATGAGCGCGGCCGGATCGCCGCTGGCCGGGGCGCCTGGCGCGATGGCATGGACGTCGACCGCTGTGCCGGGTGCGCGACCCGATGTGTCCGCCCCTCGCACCGCGCCGAAGTCACGGACCTGATCGGCGATGTTTCCGTTCGAGCCGATGGCAGCCTCGGGAATCGACGACTCGATCCTGCCGCCGACAGGGCAGTCGCTCATGCACGGCGGGTTCTGGACGTCGCCCTTGCCGTGCGTCTCCCACATCGGTTTGTAGAAGACATGACCGAGCCGGTTGGGCAAGCGCTTCTCGACCTCGGCAATGTTCTTGTCGCTCAGCACGAAGTCGGCCGGCACGATGTCGCCGAGGTTGAGGATGTACGCGAGCACCCCGTAGACCTCATCGGTCGACAGGGACTTCGGCGCGTTCCAGGGCATCGCGCGGCGGACGTAGTCGAACAGCGACGACAGCTTCGACACCTTCATCAGCGTCGTCCGGTGCGGATAGCCCGGGTTGGCGAGGAAGAACACGCGGCCGGACGCGATGTCCTTCTTGGACGTTCCGCCGACGATCGGCGTGAAGACCTTGTTCGATTCGCCGAAGTCGCCGTGGCACGACGCGCACTTCGCCTCCCACACGTCGGTGCCGAGCGCGACGCTGCCAGCACCTTTCGGCAAGCCCTGGAAGTCGCCGCGCACGTCGATGTTCCAGGCCGCGATCTCGGCGGGCGTGGGCGAGCGTCCGAGTCCGGACAGGGACGGCGCAGGGGCCTGCCCCCAAGCCGCGCTGGCGAACAGAGCCGCGACGATCGCGAGACCGCGAAGCAAGGTGGATGCGGAGCTCGCGCTCGCCAAGCGCGACGAAGACGAGGCTGTCATGTCAGAACGTCTGCACGTTGGACACCTCGCCCGACTCGGCGACGCGCCACGACTGGATCGCGTTGTTGTGATAGAGCGACCGCGTGCCGCGCACGGCGCGCAGCTGGTTGATCTTCGGCTGGACGTAGCCGGTGTCGTCGATCGCCCGCGACTGGAGGACGGCCGGAGCGCCGTTCCACACCCAGTCGATATTGAATCGCGTCAACGCCTTGGGGAGCGGATCGCCCTCGAGGCGCGCCGTGCGCCAGTTGCGCCCGCCGTCGACGCTGACGTCGACGCGCTTGATCCGGCCGCGACCCGACCACGCCAGTCCGGTCACGTTGTAGTAGCCCTTGTCGAGCAGCCTCTGCGCACCGGACGGCGTCGTGATGACCGACTTGCACTCCTGGATCGACGTGAACTGGCGGTACGTGCCGTCCGGCATCAGATCGACGTAGTGGATCTCCTCGTCCTTGGCGTAGAACGGCTGGTCGCCGACCTTGATGCGGCGCAAGTACTTCACCCAGCTCACGCCCTGGATGCCCGGCACGACGAGCCGAAGCGGGTAGCCGTTCTCGGGTCGCAGCATCTCGCCGTTCATGGCCCATGCCACGATGACGTCGTCGAGCGCGTTGGCCATCGGGATCGTGCGCGTCATCGAAGATCCGTCGGCGCCTTCGGCGAGGACGAAGCGCCCGGTCTTCGTGTCGGCACCGGACTGGTCGAGCAAGGTCGATAGCTTGACGCCGGTGAACTCGCAGCAGGAGAGCATGCCGTGGGTGTATTGCACGCTCGGCACCGACGAGTTGGCCCACTCCATGGCACTGTTGGCGCCGCATTCGATGAAGTGGATGCGCGACACCGAGGGCATGCGCATGAGGTCGTCCATCGTGAACACGCGCGCGTTCCGGACGAGACCGTGCACCATCAGGCGATGCTTCGTCGGATCGACGTCCCACCAGCCCTGGTGATGGCGCTCGAAGTGCAGGCCGTTCGGCGTGATGATGCCGAACAGCGACTGCAGCGGGCAGAACGACACGGATGCCTGCGCGACCTGCGTGAGGCCCGGGCTCTGGCGCCGCTGGATGTTCTTCTCCCACTTGGACGGCGAGCCGTACCCGGTGGTCGCGACGGCCTGTCCCAGGCCCTTGGAGTGCTCCGGCAGTGTCAGGATGGCCGGGTCGCCGTCCTGCGCGGTCGCGGCGGTTGACAGGTCCGTCGCCATCGCTCCCGCGCCCAGGGCCAGCGCGGACGCCATGAAGCGCCGTCGCGTCTTGCGCGCCTGCTCGATGACTTCCGCAGGGAGATGGCCCTCGGGCGCCTTGACGAATCTGCCCGCCCTGGGCGGCCATTCGTTCGGGTCCGACATCTGCTCGTGGGTCACTGCTTCAACTCTTCGATCAGCTCTTGGACGCTGCGCTTCAGACGCTTGTTGCCGTCGAGCTCGGCCGAGACGCGGACGCAGACGGCCCGGCACACGTCGGTCAGGGTCGAGTCGGTGACGCCGTAGAAGACCTGGCTGCCGTCCTTGCGCCGGCGCAGGACACCGGCCTGGTACATCAGGTTGAGATGACGCGACACGTTGCTCTGGGCCAGCTCCGTTGCCTCGACGATCGCGCCGACAGCCTTCTCGCCCTGGCAAATCGAGTGAAGGATGCGCAGGCGCGCCGGCTCCGAAAGGATGAGGAAGTAGCGCGAGACCGACTCGAAGACTTCCCCCATCTCGTCCATGCGAAGACCTTCCATTCCTGCGTAGCCGAGAGCTTATGCGCACATGCTCATAATCGGATAGGTATTTGCCCGCTATCCCGATCCTTCCGCGACGCTTCAAATCCGCAGCATGTCTCCGGCCGAAAGACTTCCATACGTGCTGAGCGCGGAGCCGAGGCGCGTCAATGTCGTGCTGTTCTCGCAGCCCGATTGCGAGTTCTGCGCCGAGGAGCGCGAAAACTATCTGAAGCCGCTCTCCGCGCAGCGGCGGCGGGACCTGAGCGTCGCAGAAGTCGAACTCGACGCGTCGACGAAGATGCGCGACTGGAGAGGACGACTTGTCACCCAGGGCGAGTTCGCCAGGACGAGCGGCGCGCGCTTCGCCCCCACTGTCATGTTCTTCGACGCCGCCGGCAGGCCACTGGCCGATCCCATCGTCGGGCTGTCCAGAGACTTCTTCGGTGTGTACCTCGAGCAGCGCATCTCCGCTGCGCTGAGGGCTCTCGCATGATTTCGACCGTGTTCATCCGCGCGCTGTAGAACAATCTGGAGACACCATGACGCAAACCAACCGTCGACTTTTCGCCGCCCTGGCCGGAGGCACGGCCATCGCCGCAGCCCTGGCTTCGCCGTCGTACGCGCAGGGCACGAACAAGACCCTCAAGATCGTCTTTCAGGTGAGCGACGTCGAGGTCGCCAAGTGGAACCTCACGCTCAACAACGTGCGCAACGTGCAGACGGAGCTCCCGGACGATGCGCCCGAGATCGAGGTGGTGGTCTACGGTCCCGGCATCGGCATGTTGAAGGCGGATTCACCGATCGCCGCGCGGGTGGCCGACGCCCTCAAGAACGGTGTGAAGGTCGTGGCCTGCGAGAACACGATGAAGAACATGAAGCTCGTGTACGCCGACATGTTGCCGAATATCGGCTATGTCCCCGCGGGCGTCGTCGAGCTCGCTCGAAAGCAGCAGCAGGGCTTCGCGTACATCAAGGCCTGACCGGCGCGCGTGTTGAAGCACCTTGTGCCGCTCGTCGCCACGGCAGCGCTTCTGCTGGTGGTCGGTTGCGCGGACAGGGGCCTTGCCGGGCCGAACGCCGCGACGCCCGCCGTGCCCTATGAAAGCATCCCGCAGGGCAAGGAAGACGACCTGCGGATCTTTCACGCCGACGGCGGGGTGTCCAAAGGCGCGCCTGCCCTCGACGCCATGGCCGACGCGCCCCTCGTCCTGTGGCTGGCCGGCAACCAGTTCTTCGCGATGGCGGATGTCGTCAAAGCCTTCCAGCGCCGCCATCCGGACATCGATCGCGTGGCCGTGATCACGCTGCCGCCAGGGCTGCTCCTGAAGGCGATCCAGAAGGGCGGTTGGACGTACCAGGGCCGGGCCTACCCGATGCAGCCCGACGTGTACGGCTCCGTCGATCTCGGACACCTCAGGCAGCTGAAGGCTGGCGGCCTGATGTCCGAGTACCTGGTCTACCTCCACAACGAGATGGAGCTCATCGTCGCCAAGGGCAATCCGAAGCGGATCACCGGAATCGACGACCTGGGCCGCGGCGATGTCCGCAGCATGCTGCCCAATCCAGTCGACGAAGGAATCATGACCTTCTATGCCAAGCCGGTGCTGCAGCGGCACGGCCTCTGGGAACGACTCTCCGACGGGAAGGAGTGCAAGTCGTGCCAGCCCACGCCGAACACCTATTTCACGGCTGTGCACCATCGTGAGATTCCCGCGGCGATCAAGGCCGGAACCACTGACGTCGGCATCGTCTGGGTCACCGAGACCCGCAACGAGCTTCAGGCCGGCAGCGAGGTGCAGAGCGTCGCGCTGCCGCCTGCGGACAGCATGGTGCGCGAGGTCGCCTATGTCGCGGGTGCGCTGCTCCAGGCCAGGCATTCCGCGGCCGCTCGCCGCTATCTCGATTTCCTGAAGAGTGACGAGGCGCAGGCGGCGTACACGCATTACGGTTTCGTCAAGGCCACAGCCGCGGAGCTGGCGATACGCCTCATCCCTTGAGAACGCTGCGCATCGAGACAAGGCTCGCTACGTCCCTTCGCGCGCTGCTCGCAGGCTCGATGCGCGGGCAGGGCGTGCGGATCGCCTTCCTGTTCGGCATGATCGGCGCGCCCATCGGTCTGGCTCCTCTTCCGCTCGTTGCCCCTCCATGACCTCGGCGGCAGGCATCGGCCCGCTGCTCGTCGTCGGCCTGCTGGTCGGCACCGGTGTCAGGACGGGCAACGGCTGCACCAGCGGGCACGGCGTCTGCGGCCTGAGGAGCCGCACCATCGTTCCGTGTTGATCTCGGTGCTCCTCGGCGTGCTTGTCGGCGCCGTGCTCGGCCTCACCGGCGCCGGCGGTGGCATCCTCGCCGTGCCGGCTCTGGTGGCCGGCCTGGGTTGGTCGATGCAGCAGGCGGCCCCGGTGGCGCTGATCGCAGTGGCCGGAAGTGCCGCCCTCGGCGCGATCGAGGCTTTCCGAAAGGGCCTGGTCCGCTATCGCGCCGCCGCCCTGATGGCGCTCGCGGGAGTCCCGTTCACCTGGGTGGGCGTCTGGTTGGCGCATGCCACGTCGCAGCGCGTCCTGGCTGCACTCTTCGCGGCGTTGATGCTGCTCGTCGCGCTGCGGCTGCTTCGGCAGGCGCTCGGTGAAGGCGATGCCGGCCCGGCGTCTGCGTCCGCGATCGTCCGCTTGAACCCGGCCACTGGGCGACTCCACTGGAACGGTCCGACGGCGCTACTCCTGACGAGCGTCGGCGGCCTGACGGGCCTCGCCACGGGTGTTCTCGGCGTCGGCGGCGGCTTCGTCATCGTGCCGCTCCTGCGCAGGTTCACCGACGTGCCGATGCACGGCATCGTCGCCACCTCGCTGCTCGTGATCGCCATCGTCGGCACCGGCGGCGTGCTGGCCGCGCTGCTTCACGGGGCCGTGCTGCCTGCCGGGCCGACAGCGCTGTTCGCCGTCGCGACCGCGGCCGGCATGCTCGCCGGACGCGGCCTCTCGCAACGGCTGTCGGCCCGCCACGTGCAGGTGGGCTTCGCGACGATCCTCCTGATCGTCGCCCTCGGGATGTTCGGCAAGGCCGCCGTGAACGCGTGAGGCGTCGCCCGTGAACAAGCTCGTTCTGAGCATCGGTCCGCTGGCGCTGCCCACCCAGATCGCCATCGCGGCGGTCTGCGCGCTCATTGCGGCGGCGGTCGGCTACTGGGCCGGGCGCCGGCATCGCGTCAACCTCTCGACGACGCTGCTGGACATGGCTCTGGCCGCCGTCCTGGCGGCGCGTCTCGCCTTCGTGTTGCTGTGGTTCGACGACTATCGTCATGAGCCCTGGTCCATCCTCGATCTTCGCGACGGCGGATTCACGGCGTGGGCCGGGTGGCTGGCTGCCGGCCTGGTGGCACTCTGGCAGGCGGCTCGCCGACCCGCCCTGCGAAGGCCGCTGACGCTCGGACTGCTGGCCGGAGCGCTCGGCTGGCTCGCGGCTCCCGGCGCCCTTCGGTTCGGCGTGGAGCCGACCCTCGCGGAACTCGACACGGTCGCGCTCGTCACCCCGCAGGGACATCCGGCCAGCCTCGCCGCTCTGGCCGCAGGAAAGCCGGTGGTCGTCAATCTGTGGGCGACATGGTGCCCGCCGTGCCGTCGCGAGATGCCGGTCCTGGCGTCGGCCCAGCGCCAGACTGCCGACGCGAAGTTCGTCTTCGCGAACCAGGGCGAAGACGCGTCGACGACGGAGCAGTTCCTCGCCGAGCAGCACCTCGATCTCGACCACGTCGTGCTCGATCGCGGCAAGGGCCTCGGCCGCAGCTACGGTTCGACGGCCCTGCCGATCACGCTGTTCTACGACGGCCAGGGCCGCCTCGTCGAGACGCACCTGGGCTCGCTGTCGGCCGCGTCGCTGGCGAGCAAGCTCGCCAGGCTCCGGAGCGATGCCGCTTCGACATCGACAGGCCGACCTTGACGGGTCGGTCCGTAAAATCGTCGTGCCATGGAGGGTGTGCGCGCTGTCGCGCCACCTTGATCCGTGAGACGAGTTGATCGGGTCGTGCGCAGGAGCCCTCCTTGACCGAAGCCGAGGTGACCTCGACGACGCGGCTCGTCCTGGCGCTGTCCTTCTTGATCGGCGTGGCGTTCGGCGTCGTCGCGCAGCGAACGCGTTTCTGCACGATGGGTGCCGTCGCCGACCTCGCGGTGACCGGCGACTCGACGCGGATCCGGATGTGGGGCGTCGCGCTCGGCACGGCGATCCTCGGCTTCAACGCGATGGTCGGGCTCGGCTGGGTGCAGGCGGCCGACAGCATCTACGCGACTCCACGCGTCCTCTGGCTCTCGGCACTGGTCGGCGGCCTGATGTTCGGCATCGGCATGGTGCTCGCGTCCGGATGCACGAGCAAGAACCTGCTCCGCGCCGGCAGTGGCAACCTCAAGGCCGTCGTCGTTCTGCTCGTGGTGGCGCTCGCCGGATTCGCGACGCTGAAGGGGATCACCGCCGTCGTTCGCGTCCATACGGTCGATGTCGCGTTCCTGACGCTCGATCGCGGCCAGGACCTGCCCACCCTCGTCGCCGGTGTCTCCGGACGGTCCACGCGCGGCGCGGCGGCTCTCCTCGGCTCCGTGATCGGCGCCGCGGTGCTGCTCGTCGCGCTGCTGCCCAGGCGCTGGCGGGAAGCCGAGGTCGTCCTCGGTGGGGCCGGGATCGGCGCACTCGTGGTCGCGGCCTGGTGGGTCTCCGGCGTCCTCGGGCACGTGGCCGAGCACCCATCCACGCTCGAACCCGCGTTCCTCGCGACCAGCTCGCGCAGGATGGAAGCCCTGAGCTATGTCTCGGCGGTGAGCTACCTGGTCGACTATCTCCTGTTCTTCAGCGATGCCTCGAAGGCGCTCACGGTCGGCATCGTGTCCGCCGTGGGGCTGGTCGTCGGCGCCGCGCTCCACGCGGCCGCCAGCGGGAGCTTTCGCTGGGAGGCGTTTGCCGGCCTGGCCGACCTGCGCAACCACCTGGTCGGCGGCGCTCTCATGGGCGTCGGCGGCGTGACTGCGCTGGGCTGCACCATCGGGCAGGGCCTGTCGGGAATGTCGACCCTCAGCCTGGCGAGCGTGATCGCGCTCGCGTCGATGATCGGCGGGGCCTTCCTGACCGTGAAGATCCAGGCTTCGCTCATCGACTAGGGCCGTGCCTGGCCGGCCCGCGACGTCGCGTGCACGTTGCTCGTCCGGATCGGCGAACATCACGTCCGCTCACCGATCGCTTCGGCCTCGCCGAAGACCCGACTTGCTCGGCGATAGGCTCCGCGTCGTGCTCGATCCGCGCCAGCGCCGACGCGCTGTCACGACTTCGGCTCGAGCACCATCGAGCCCAGCAGATCGTGCCGGTCGGCGATGCGCTCGCGGTGGGGATAGCGCAGGCCGCAGTGGTAGTCGATGCGCGTGCCGTGGCGATCGCCGTCATTCAGCAGCAGCTCGATCGAAGATGCCCGAAGCGGGGAGCTGCCTCGGCAGCAGGGCGTTGCGTCGCGACGCGCCCGCTCCAGTCGCGACGGGAAGAGGGCACCGTTATAGTCGGCCATGCATTTCCGATCGGCTCGACCTGCGGCCCAGGACATGACGTACACCGGCACCTCGCCGTCCGCCCGTCGGCGCGCCCGCGTGCCCGCGCGCACCGGCCGGCCGCGGCCGTAGCCGCGCCGGCGCCAGTCGTGTCGTGGCGCCCGCCTGGATCGCGCTCGGCCTCTCGCTCAAGGTCGCGCTCTGGGCGACAGCGATCGACCTCGTGCTCGGCGTCGCCGTCGGCTACGCGCTGGCGCGCTTGCGCTTTCCCGGCCGCGAGCTCGTCGACTTGATCCTGCTGCTGCCGATGGTCCTGCCGCCGACGGTCCTCGGCTACTACCTGCTCGTCGTCGTCGGCCGGCGCGGCTGGCTCGGCGCGTGGCTCGAGAGCACGCTCGGCATCCAACTGATCTTCACGTGGCAGGGCGCGGTGATCGCGGCCGCGGTGGTCGGGTTCCCGTTCGTCTGCAAGTCGGCGCGTGCCGCGTTCGAGACGGTCGATGCGCAGCTCGAGGACGCCGCGCGCGTGCTCGGGCTCGGCGAGGCTGCCGTCTTCTTCCGCGTCACGCTGCCGCTTGCCTGGCGCGGCATCCTCGCCGGAACGTTGCTCGCCTTCGCGCGCTCGCTCGGCGAGTTCGGCGCGACGCTGATGGTGGCGGGCAGCATCCCCGGCAAGACGCAGACGCTGTCGATCGCCGTCTACGAAGCAGTGCAGGCCGGCCAGGACGACCTCGCCAACCTGCTCGTCCTGATGACGTCGGCGACGTGCATCCTGGTGCTCCTGCTGGCCGGCCGGCTCGCGCCCCTGCGCCTGCCGGGTCGATCGTGAGGCGCGCATGAGGTGGGACGTCGCGGTCCGCAAGGTGATGGGGGCCGGCCCGCATCGATTCGAGCTCGACGTCGCCTTTCGCAGCGACGCGACGCGCCTCGTCCTGTTCGGTCCGTCGGGCGCGGGCAAGACGCTGACGCTGAAGGCGATTGCCGGACTGGTCCGCCCCGACGCCGGCCACGTGCGCATGAACGGCGAGACGCTGCTCGACACGACGACCGCGACCGACGTGCCGGCGCGCCGGCGCGGCTTCGGCTACCTGTTCCAGGAGTACGCGCTGTTCCCGCATCTCGACGTGCGCCGCAACGTCGCCTTCGGCCGCGACGCCGGCTGGCGCAATCCGCGCCGCGACGCGGGAGGCGGCGCTGTCGAACGCTGGCTCGACGCGCTCGGCCTGCGGCCGCTGGCGGCGCGTTATCCCGACGAGCTCTCGGGCGGCCAGCGCCAGCGCGTCGCGATCGCACGCGCTCTCGTCGCCGAGCCGCGCGCGCTGCTCCTCGACGAGCCCTTCGCCGCGCTCGACGCGCCGCTGCGCAGCAAGCTGCGCGCCGATCTGAGCGCCCTGCAGGCCGAGCTCGCATTGCCCATCGTGCTCATCACCCACGACCCCACCGATGTCGACGCCTTCGCCGACGAGGTGCTCGCCCTCGACGCCGGCCACGCGGCGTCGCCCCTCGCCCACGACTCGGGGAGAGACGTCATGAAGACCAGCGCACGCAACCAGCTCGTCGGCACGGTCAGCGCCGTCACCACCGGTGCTGTCAACGACGAGATCGAGATCGCGCTGCCCGGCGGCCAGCGCATCGTCGCCGTCATCACGCGCGACAGTGCGGCCGGCCTCGGCCTCGTCGTCGGCGCCGAAGCGTTCGCGCTGGTCAAGGCGTCGTCGGTCGTCGTCGTCGCCGACATGGGCAGCGCGCGCCTGTCGGCGCGCAACCAGCTCGCCGGCATCGTGACGACCGTGACGCCGGGTGCCGTCAACTCGGAAGTGATCATCGACGTCGGCGGCGGCCTGAGCATCGCCGCGATCGTCACGCAGGACAGCGCCCGCTCGCTCGGCCTCGCGCCGGGCGCGCGAGCGACGGCGATCTTCAAGGCGTCGAGCGTGATCGTCGGCGTGCCGCGCTAAGCGCGCGGGTGCGCCGCTTAGCGCGCCGGCGCCCCGCGCTACCTCGTCGCCATCGGGCCCATCACGGCGTCGGGCAGCGCGGTCGCGATCCGCGGCGCGACGCAGATCAGGAACACGGCGAAGAACATCAGGCCGACGAAGGGCAGCACGCCGCGGATGATCTGGCCGAGCGTGATGTCGGGCGCGATGTTCTTGATCACGAAGAGATTGAGACCGACGGGCGGATGGATGAGGCCGGTCTCCATGACGATCGTCATCAGGACGCCGAACCAGATCAGGTCGAAGCCGGCCGCCTTGAGCGGTGGCAGCACGATCGGCGCGGTCATCAGGATGATGCTCACCGGCGGCAGGAAGAATCCGAGGACGACGACGAGGGCGAGGATCGCCGCGAGAAGCAGCCACTTCGAGAGCTGCAGCGCGACGATCCACTGCGCCGTCGCCTGGCTGATGTGCAGGTAGCTCATCACGTACGAGAAGAGCAGCGACATGCCGATGATGAACATCAGCATCGTCGACTCCTTGAGCGTCGCCGACAGGATCGGCGCGACGTCCCTCGGGCGCCAGACGCCGTAGACGATGGCGATCAGGACGAGCGCGAGCAATGCACCGAGGCCGGCGGTCTCCGAGGGTGTCGCGAAGCCGCCGTAGAGCGCGATCATCACGCCGATCAGGAGCACGACGAAGGGCAGCACGCGCGGCAGCATCTCGACCTTCTGGCGCAGCGTGTAGACGTCGACGTCGAGCATCGCCGAGGCCGTGCCGTCGCGGGCGTGGGCGGCGATGGCGGCGCGGTGCTCGGTCCGGTAGCGCAGCACTGCGTAGATCGCAAACAGGCCGACGAGCAGCAGGCCCGGGCCGATGCCGGCAAGGAACAGCCTCCCGAGCGACTGCTCGGCGGCGACCGCGTACAGGATCATCGTGATCGACGGCGGCAGCAGGATGCCGAGCGTGCCGCCCGCGGCGATGATCCCGGCCGCGAAGCCGGGCGAGTAGCCGCGCTTTCGCATCTCCGGAATGCCTGCCGAGCCGATCGCCGAGCACGTCGCCGGGCTCGATCCGGCCATCGCCGCGAAGAGCGCGCACGCGAACACGTTGGCGATGCCGAGCCCGCCCGGCACGCGGCTCATCCACGCGTGCAGCGCGGCATAGAGGTCCTGGCCGGCGCGCGATCGTCCGATCGCCGCGCCTTTCAGGATGAAGAGCGGGATCGAGAGCAGCGTGATGCTCGCCATCTCTTCGTAGACATTCTGGGTGATCGTGTCGAGCGACGCGCCCGGCATGAAGATCGCCATGAAGACGACGGCGACGGCGCCGAGCGCGAACGCGATCGGTGCGCCCGAGAGCATGAAGATCAGCGTGACCGCGCCGAATGCCAGGCCGAGCGAGAGCATCGACATCAGCGGGTGCGCCAGGTGGCGAGCATGCGGTTGACGCTCGCCGAGAGATGAATGGCGAGCTGCAGCGAGAGCAGCGTCATGCCGAGCGCCATCAGGCCGTACGGGATCGAGAGCGGCGGCGCCCACGACGACGAGGTCGTCTGCTTGTCGACCCAGGCTTCGTGCAGCAGCGTCCACGACTTCCAGGCGAAGAAGGCGCAGAAGGCGAGGGAGAGCAGGTCGACGGCGACGCGCCGCAGCGCATCGACTCGCTTCGAGAGCAGCGTCGACACAGCCTCGATGCCGACATGGCCGCGGATCGACTGGACGAACGCGCCGCACAGGAACGTGGCGCCGACGAGCAGGAAGACGGCGGTCTCGTCCTGCCAGTCGGTCGAGGCCTTCCAGACGTAGCGCGTGACCACGCTCGAGGTGAGGACGAGCGAGGCCGCGAGCAGCGCCAGCATGCCGAAGGCCACGGTGCCGCGGTTGGCGAAGGCCAGCGCGCGCGCCAGCGGCAGCAGGATGCGCGGCGTCGCCGGATCGATCGCCGACGTGGCCATCTCGGCCGACGTCGGCGGCAGGCTCGTCGCGCCGGCAAGGAGGGCGGCGTCGATCGCGCCCGCGGGCGCGCCGGCGTCGCCGGGCCGGTCTCTCACGCGATCAGCTTCTGCGCCGCCTTGAGCAGGGCCGCCGAGGTCTCGCCCTTCTCGCCGTAGTCCTTCCAGGCAGTGTCGCGGGCGATCGTCTGCCATTTCTTCACCGTCGCCTCGTCGAGGTCGTAGACCTTGGCTCCGGCCTTGGCGTAGACCTCTGCGGCGATCTTGTCGTCGGCCTTGGCGGCGTCGAGGGCGAACTTCTCCTGCTCGGCGCCGGCCGCCATGACGATGTCCTGCTGCGCCTTCGGCAGCTTGGCGAAGATCTCCTTGCTCATCAGCAGCGGCTCGAACATGAACCAGTAGGCCTTGTTGCGCCCGCTCGTCAGGTTCTTGGCGATCTCCTCGAGCTTGAACGAGATGAAGCTCGTCGACGAGGTCATGGCCGCGTCCATCGCGCCGGTCTGCATCGCGGCGTAGATCTCGTTCGACGGCAGCGAGATCACCGAGGCGCCCGCGGCCTTCAGCATCATGTCCATCTCGCGGCTGCCGCCACGCACCTTCAGGCCCTTGGCGTCCTCGGGCTGGACGAGCGGCGCGGCCCGGCTGGCGACGCCGCCCGCCTGCCAGATCCAGCTGACGACGACGATGCCCTTCTCGTCGAGCGTCTTGGCCAGGAGCTTGCCGACCTCGGCCGTCTTCCACGCCGAGCCGACTTCGTAGCTCGGTACCAGCGCCGGCATCAGGCCGATGTTGGTCTCGGGCACTTCGCCGCCGGCGTACGACAGCGGATACAGGCTGAAGTCGAGCGCGCCCTTGCGCAGGGCCGAGAACTGCGGGATCGTCTTCATCAGCGACGAGCCCGGATAGACGGCCGCCTTCAGGGCGCCGTTGCTCTTCTTCTCGATGTCGGCCGCGAAGCGCCGGCAGAGGCGATCGCGGAAGTCGCCCTCGGTCGCGGTGCCGCCGGGGAACTGGTGCGAAATCTTCAGCGTGCCCGCCTGTGCCCACGCGCCGCTGGCCATCGGCACCATGCCCGCCGCGGCCACGCCGCGGACCCATTCGCGTCTGGTCATCGCCATGATCGTCTCCTGTCTGTGATCCCGGATCGGCGGCATTCTGACCGCGGCGATCCGAGCCCGCCATTGGGGGTATCGGGGGTCGGCAGAATCGACGTCACCATGGTCGAGAACGAGCTGAAGTTCGAGCTGCCCGCCGACGCGGTGCGCGCGGTCGAGGCGAGCCTGCGGCGGCTCGGTGCGCGCAGCGCCGCGATCGAGTCGCGCTACCTCGATGGCGACGACGGCCGGCTCGCCGCGGCCGGCGTGTCGCTGCGCCTGAGGAAGCGCGCCGGACGCTGGGAGCAGACCGTCAAGGCGCCCGGCCCGAGCGCCTTCGAGCGGCTCGAGGAGACCGTTCCGCGGCCTGGCCGCTGGGGACCCGACGGGCCCGCGGTCGACCTTTCGCTGCACGCCGGAACGCGCGCCGGCCGTGTCCTCGCCGACGCGCTGCGCGGCGAGGGCGGCGGCACGGCGTCGCTCGTGCCGGTGAGCACGACCCGCGTGCGGCGCAGCAGCGTCGAGCTCGAGGTCGGCGACGCTCGCGTCGAGCTGGCCTTCGATCGCGGCACCGTCGTCGCCGGCGATCGCGTCGAGGCGATCTGCGAGGTCGAGTACGAGCTGAAGTCGGGCGATCCCGTCGCGCTTGTCACGCTCGCGCGCGCCGCCGTCGTCGCCCACGGAGTGTGGCTGAGCACGCTGTCGAAAGGGGCACGCGGCGCGGCGTTGGCCCGTCACGCGGGCCGCATGGCGCCGACCCACGCGCGCCCGCCGGTGCTGCGCAAGACGATGTCCGCGCCGACGTTGCGGCGCGAGATCGTCGCCGCCTGTCTCGAGCAGGTCTGCGCCAACGCGAGCGTGCTCGCGCGTGCGCAGAACGACGACGAGGCGATCCATCAACTGCGCATCGGCCTGCGTCGGCTGCGCACCGCGGCACGCGAGCTCGCCCCCGCCGAGGCGTCGCCGGCGCGGTGGGAAGGCGTCGTCGCCGAGGTCTTTCGCGCGCTCGGCGACTGCCGCGACCGGACGATCGTCGCGACCGCGCTGGGTCGCGCGCTCGCCGCCGCCGGCTCGCCCGAGCCGAGGCTGCAGCCGCGCGGCGGGGAGAGTCCCGATCCGGTCGCGTTGGTGCGCGGCGCGGCGTTCCAGCTCGCGCTGATCGAAGTCGTCGCAGAGGTGATCGTCGTGCGGCGGTCTGACGCCGTGCCCGCCGCGACACCCGACGACAGCACGCGGGCTTCTGCGTCGACGGCGGCGAACGACGCACACGCCGCGATCGCGGCACACCTGTCGAAGCTGCACGCCGCACTCGACAAGGCCGGGAAGCGCTTCGGCGAGGTCGACGACGACGAGCGGCATCGGATCAGGAAGCGCCTCAAGCGTCTGCGCTATCTCGCCGAGATGGTCGCTCCCTTGTACGGATCGGGCGCGGTCGATCGCTACCTCGCTCGCCTGCGGCCGGCACAGGACGCGCTCGGCGCCTACGTCGACTTGACCGTCGGTCTCGAGCTCGCGGCCGCCAGCGTCGCCGGCGGCGACTCCGGCGCCTGGTTCAACGTCGGCTGGCTGAAGGCGCAGCAGCCACGCGCAGCGAAGCGATGTGGCAAGGCGCTCGCGGAAGCCGCAACGGCCAAGCCCTTCTGGCGCCGCTAGCGCGGAGCGACGGGCCGGGGTCGTCCCCGGTGCGCCGTCGCATGCGGCAGGACGTTGATGCCGACGCCGAGCGGCAGCATCTCGGCGGCGGCCTCGAAGACGCGGCACGCGATGCCGGTGCGGTGCAGCGCGAGCGCGAGCGTCAGGCCGCCGATGCCGGCGCCGATGACGAGCACGTCGTCATGCGCAGCGGTCGCGGTCGTCACGGCCGAGAGCCGTTGCAGCCTACGGCGCCGCGAAGATCTCGCTGCAGCGCGACGTGCTCTTCACCCCCGGCGCGTCGAACATGATCTGCACGGCGCCGACCCGTCCCTTGTTGTCGACGGTGATCTTGAGCCGGCAGATGCGCTCGTCGAGGCCGGCCGGGCCCGGCTGCGCGTATGGCACGCTCGAGACCCAGTCGTACTCGGCCGAGCCGTCGACCTGATCGCGCTTGGGGCCGGGCCGGCCGAAGCGGTCGAAGAACTCGCCCGCGGGCATGCCGATCGCGCGCCGGTTGATGACCGTCGACGCTTCCTCGTTGCGCTTCATCAGCTCGCAGCCCGGCAACGCGGCCAGAGCGATCGCGGCACAGAGGGCGCGCCGGAAAGAGAGGGTGGATGTCAAAGGGTCGGTCTCCTGGCAGCCATCGATGATGCCTCCTCTGGGAAAACCCGCCGCGCCGCCGGCCGCACCCGACGAATAATGCCGCTCCCGAAGGCCGCCGCGTCGCGTGCAAGGAGAGTGCGATGAGATCAGCGATCACCCGTGGCGTCGTCGCCGTGTCGTGCGCCGGCGCGTTGCTCGCGGCGCCGTCGGCGTTCGCGCAGCCGGCCGCCGCAGCCGCGTCCGCAAAGCCGATGCACATCGTCGTCGGCTTCACGCCGGGCGGCGCGCCCGACATGCTGGCGCGCCTGCTCGGCGAGCGGATCACGTCGTCGTGGGGCCAGCAGGTGATCGTCGACAACAAGCCGGGCGCGGGCGGCAACACCGGCGCCGACTTCGTCGCCAAGGCTCCGCCCGACGGCCTGACGATCTACGTCGGAACGGTCGGCACGCATGCGATCAACGGTGCGCTGTACGCCAAGATGCCGTACGACATGGTCAAGGACTTCACGCCGATCACGCTGCTCGCGACGACGCCCAACCTGCTCGTCGTCAACAACGACGTGCCGGCGAAGACGCTTGCGGAATTTATCGCCCTCGGCAAGCGGGAGGGCAAGATGACCTTCGCATCGTCGGGCTCGGGCACCTCGATCCACGTCTCCGGCGAGCTCTTCAAGACGATGACCGGCATCGACATGACGCACATCCCGTACAAGGGCCGCGCGACCGCGATCCCCGACCTGCTCGGCGGCCGCGTGACGATGATGTTCGACAACATGCCGTCGAGTCTGCCGCTGGTCAAGGAAGGCAAGCTGCGCGCGCTCGGCGTGACGAGCCTGAAGCGCTCGCAGGCGGCGCCCGAGATTCCGACGATTGCCGAGCAGGGCCTGCCGGGCTTCGACGCGGTGTCGTGGTTCGCGCTGTTCGCGCCCGCGGGCATGCCGCGGCCGATGGTCGACAGGCTCCAGGGCGAGGTGAAGAAGATCCTGGCGCAGCCGGAGATCGCGAAGAAGCTCGCGGAGGCCGGTCTCGACGCCGTCGGTTCGAGCCCCGAGGAGCTTGCCGCCTATCAGCGGGCCGAGATCGCGAAGTGGGCCAAGGTCGTCAAGGACTCGGGCGCGAAGGTCGAGTGAGGCGCTGGGTCACGCGCGGGCCGCCGCGACGCCGGCCCGCGGCCGTCACCGGTTCAGCAGGATCGACGCGATCGCGCCGGTCGCGATCGCGATGAGCACGTAGTCGCCGCCCGTCTGCACCCAGTGGTAACCGCGCGGCCGGCGCGCTCAAGCGCTGCCCGGGGCCCTATGCTCTCGGCCGATGAGCGATGTGCTTCCCGCTGCGACGCGACGGTGCGCGGTCGTCGTGATGGGCGTCTCGGGGTCGGGCAAGTCGACAGTCGGCGCCGGCATCGCCGACGCGCTCGGCCTCGATTTCATCGACGGCGACGGCCTGCATGCGCCGGAAAGCGTCGCGCGCATGGCGGCCGGGCAGGCGTTGCGCGACGAGGATCGCTGGCCGTGGCTCGACCGCATCGGCGCCCGCCTCGCCGACGCGAGCGCCGCGCCGCGTGGTCTCGTGATCGCATGCTCGGCGCTGAAGCGCATCTACCGCGATCGCATCCGCGCGGCGGCGCCAGGCGTGCGCTTCGTCTTTCTCGCCGGCCCGGCCGAACTCATCGCCGCGCGCATGGCCGGCCGCTCGGGTCACTACATGCCGCCGGCGCTGCTCGCGAGCCAGTTGCAGACGCTCGAGCCGCCCGGCGCCGACGAGGCCGACGCGCTGCGTTTCGACATCGCGTTGCCGGCGCCGGAGATCGTCGGGCGCGCGGCCCTCGCATTGGCCGGGCCGACGACGTGAAGGAGGACGACAAGGCCGGCGTGCCGCTCGCGCGCTATCACGCGAAGCGCGATTTCGCGGCGACGCCCGAGCCCGC
>JBBRZP010000027.1:0-27410 GCA_038236565.1 Burkholderiales bacterium
CGGTGATCGACGCCTACGGCGAGCTGCTCGGCGGCGGCGCGATCAGTCGGATCGGCGGCGTCTGGGGCGCGGGTGCCGCCGGCGCCGCGCTGCTCTGCGCCTTCTCCGTGCCGGCCGAGTGCCTCGACGCGGTCGCCGCGATCGTGTCTTCGCATCCGGGGGTCAACCACAACTACGAGCGCGAGCATCGGAACAACCTCTGGTTCGTCGTCACCGGCCGCGACGCAGGCGCCGTCGACCGTACCGTCGACGAGCTCGAGGCGCAGACGGGCTGCCGCGCGCTGCGGCTCCGCATGCGGTGCGCCTACCGGATCGACCTCGGCTTCGATCTTCGCGGTCGGATCTCCACGCGCTGCCGCGAAGCCGGACCGCGCGTGGCGCGAGTCGAGCCGGCCGACGAGCCGCTCGCCGCGCTCGTTCAGGACGGGCTGCCGCTGGTCGCGAGGCCTTACGACAAGTGGGCCGGCGCGTTGCGACTTCCCGGCGAACACGTGCGCACCACGCTATCCCGCTGGCTGCGCGAAGGCACCTTGCGCCGCTTCGGCGTGATCGTGCGCCACCACGAAGCGGGCTTTCGCCACAACGCGATGACGGTGTTCGACGTCCCCGACGAGGTCGTCGATGCCGCCGGCGAGCGGCTCGCGAGGCAGCGCGGCGTGACCCTGGCGTACCGGCGCGAGCGCGCCGAAGGCTGGCCCTACAACCTCTACTGCATGGTGCACGGACGCGACCGCGCCGAGGTCGAGGCGGCGATCGGCGCCGCCGTCGAGCGCAGCGGCCTCGACGCGCGAGCGCGTGCCGTGCTGTTCAGTCGGCGCCGCTTCAAGCAGGCCGGTGCGCGCTATTTCGAGCGGCAGCGCAGCGAGAGGGCGAGCGCCGGAGCGGGGGCTGAATGAGCGCGTCGCCGAAGTCGCTGCCGCTCGGCGTCGATGCCCACGACGCCCGCCTCATCGATCGCCTGCACGGCGACCTGCCGCTCGCCGACCATCCGTTCGCCGTCGTCGGCACCGAGCTCGGCATGGACGAAGACGAGGTCCTCGAGCGGCTGCGCCGCCTGCTCTCGCAAGGCGTGCTGACGAGGATGGGTCCCCTCTATCACATCGAGCGCGCCGGCGGCAAGCTCCTCCTCGCCGCCCTCGAGGTGCCCGAGGAGCGCTTCGACGAGGTGACTGCGCTCGTCAACGCATTGCCGGAGGTGGCGCACAACTACCGGCGCGAGCACGCCTTCAACATGTGGTTCGTCGTCGCCACCGAGTCGGCGGCGCAATGCGACGACGCGCTGGCCCGCATCGCCGAGTCGACCGGGCTGAAGGTCCATGCGTTCCCGAAAGAGCGCGAGTACTTCGTTGGCTTGCGGCTGCCCGCGCTCGTCGCCCGGGAGAAGCGCTGACATGGAGCTGGCCGACTTCGACCGCCGGCTGATCGGCGCGACGCAGAGCGGCCTGCCGCTGGTGCCACGCCCCTACGAGGCGATCGGCGCGATGCTCGGCGTGAGCAGCGCCGAGCTGCTCGAGCGCTTCGCCGAGCTGCTCGCGAGCGGCGTCGTCCGGCGCATCGGCGCCGTCCCCAATCACTACCGGCTCGGCTACTCGGCCAATGGAATGACCGTCTGGGACGTCGACGACGCGCGCGTCGACGAGCTCGGCGAGCGCGTCGGCGCGCTGCCGGGCGTGAGCCACTGCTACCGTCGCCCGCGCGAGCTGCCGCGCTGGCCCTACAACCTGTTCGCGATGCTGCACGGCCGCTCGCGCGAGGAGGTCGAGCGCCAGCGCGGCGAATTGCGAGCGCTGCTCGGCGACGCCTGCCGCGCCGACGCCGTCCTCTACTCGACCGCGATCCTGAAGAAGACCGGCCTGCGCCTTCCGGAGCCCTGACCCATGTTTCGCATCAGCCACTTCATGCGCCTGCTCGCGACCGCCGAGCGCACGGGCACCTTCCAGCCGCCGCAACGAGGATCGCCGCCCGGCCCGGTCGTGATCTGGAACCTCATCCGCCGCTGCAACCTGACCTGCACGCACTGCTACGCCCTTTCGGCAGACCACGAGTACGCCGACGAGCTGTCGAACGGCGAGGTGTGCACGGTGATGGACGACCTGAAGGCGTTCGGCGTCCCGGTGCTGATCCTCTCCGGCGGCGAGCCGCTGCTGCGCGCCGACCTGTTCGAGATCGCGGCACGGGCGAAGTCGATGGGCTTCTACGTCGGCCTGTCGACCAACGGCACGCTGATCGACCCGGCGGTCGCCGATCGCATCGCCGCCGCCGGCTTCGACTACGTCGGTATCAGCCTCGACGGCCTCGCCGCGACCCACGACAGGTTCCGCCGCCTGCAGGGCGCGTTCGCGAAGAGCCACGCCGCGGTGGGGCTCCTGCGCGCGCGCCGCGTCAAGGTCGGCTTGCGCTTCACGATGACCGCGCTCAACGCGCACGACCTGCCCGCCCTGCTGCAGCTGATGCGCGACGAGGACGTCGACAAGTTCTACTTCTCGCACCTGAACTACGCCGGCCGCGGCAATATCCACCGCGCCAAGGACGCGCAGTTCGCCGCCACGCGCGTCGCCCTCGACCTGCTCTTCGAGCGTGCCTGGCACGCTGCCGAGACGGGCCGCGACGAGGAGTACGTCACCGGCAACAACGACGCTGACGGGCCCTACCTGCTGCAATGGGCAGAGCGCCGCCTGCCGCGCTGGCACGACGCGTTGCGGGCTCATCTCGTCGCCTGGGGCGGCAACTCGAGCGGCGTCAACGTTGCCAACATCGACAACCTCGGCAACGTCCACCCCGACACGATGTGGTGGCATCACTCGCTCGGCAACGTCCGTGAGCGCCCGTTCTCGGCGATCTGGGCCGACGTGTCGGAGCCGCTCATGCGCGGCCTGAAGTCGCGGCCCCGGCCGGTCCAGGGGCGTTGCGCACAGTGCGCGCACCTCGACATCTGCGGCGGCAACACGCGCGTTCGCGCCGAGCAGGTCACCGGTGATCCGTGGGCCGAG
This sequence comes from Burkholderiales bacterium, assembly GCA_038236565.1. GTDB lineage: Bacteria > Pseudomonadota > Gammaproteobacteria > Burkholderiales > Burkholderiaceae_C > Schlegelella_A. The sequence continues at coordinate 2,991 of JBBRZP010000027.1, forward strand.
GACCCGGGCTGCTACCTCGAAGACGCCGAGATCGGCGTCGCCGCGGGAGCGCAGCGAGTGGCGCTGAAGCCGTTCGCATACGCGGCACGCTGAGCATGCGCGAGCGCATCGGTGCGGCACGCTGGCTGGCGATCGCGCTGGCGCTGGCGGCGGGCGCGGCCGGCGCGGCTCCGGCCCCCGCCCCCGCGCCTCTGTACCAGCAGCATTGCGCGGCGTGCCACGGGGCGCAGCGGACCGGCTTGATGGGCCCGGCGCTTGTCCCCGAGAGCCTCGAGCGGCTGCGCCGACCCGAGGCCGTCGGCGTCATCACGCGGGGGCGCGTCGCGACGCAGATGCCGTCGTTCGGCGACAAGCTCTCGGCCGACGAGATCGCGGCGCTGGCCCAATGGATCTACACGCCGGTATGGCCGGCGCCGCTGTGGGGCGAGGCCGAGATCCGCGCGTCGCGGCTGCAGCTCGCCGACGCGACGGCGTTGCCGAACCGGCCGCGCTGGCCGGCAGACCCGATGAACCTGTTCGTCGTCGTCGAGGGCGGCGACCACCATGTCTCGCTCGTCGACGGCGACCGCTTCGAGACGATTCACCGCTTCGCGTCGCGCTTTGCGCTCCACGGCGGCCCGAAGTTCAGTCCCGACGGCCGCTTCGTCTACTTCGGCTCGCGCGACGGCTGGATCACCAAGTACGACCTCTGGAACCTCACCGTCGTCGCCGAGGTGCGGGCCGGGATCAACACCCGCAACGTCGCGGTCAGCGGCGACGGCCGCTGGCTGCTCGCCGCCAACTACCTCCCGCACACGCTGGCGATGTTCGATTCGGATCTGCGTCTGGTCAAGACCTTCGCCGCGACGACGCTCGACGGCAAGAAGAGCTCGCGAGTCTCGGCCGTCTACGACGCGGCGCCGCGCCACGCCTTCGTCGTCGCGCTGAAGGACATCGCCGAGCTGTGGGAGATCTCGTACGACCTGGGCGCCGAGCCGATCCATGACGGCTACGTTCACGACTACCGGATGGGCGAGGCGATCGCCACGCCGGGCTATCTCAACGCGCGGCGCACGCTGCTCGAGGAACCCCTCGACGACTTCTTCTTCGACTCGGGCTACCGCCACGCGATAGGCGCGACCCGCGCCAACGCCGCGGGCGGCATGACAGCCCAGGTCGTCAACCTCGATGTCCGCCGCAAGATCGCCGACCTGCCGATCGCCGGCATGCCGCACCTCGGCTCGGGCATCACCTTCCCGTGGAACGGCCGCACCGTTCTAGCGAGCCCGAACTTGCGCGACGGCTCGCTCGACGTCATCGACATGACCACGTGGAAACCCGTCAGGACGATCGCCACGCCGGGACCGGGCTTCTTCATCCGCAGCCACGAGGCGACTCCTTACGCGTGGGCCGATTCGATGCTCAGCCCGACCGCCAAGGACACGCTCACCATCGTCGACAAACGAACGCTGGAGGTCGTGGGCCAGGTTCGCGAGCCCGGCCGCACGCTCGCCCATGTCGAGTTCACGAAAGACGGCCGCTTCGCGCTCGCCAGCCTCTGGGAGGACGACGGCGCCCTGATCGTCTACGACGCGGCGACGCTGAAGGAAGTCAAGCGCCTGCCGATGCGCAAGCCCGTCGGCAAGTACAACGTCTGGAACAAGATCAGCCGGTCGGAAGGAACGTCGCACTGACGCCGCGTCGCGGCCTCGGGCCCGCCCGTCGCGGTCGGCCCCGGCGCGGGAGGAGCCGGTCAGGCCGGCTGGTAGGCGGCGAGCTTCTTGGCGTCGGGGATGCGGATCTCGCGCTTGTCGATCTGGATCAGCCCGCTCGCCTCGAGCTCGTGCAGAACGCGCGAGAAGTATTCCGGCGTCAACGACAGTCGCGATGCAATGGTTCCCTTGCTGACTGGCAGCGACACGGTGATCGAATTGGAGTCGTTCTCGTCCCGGTCCCGCAACAGATAGCCGATCACGCGTTGCAGGCCGCTGTGCAGCGCGTATCCCTGCACGTCGTGGACGAGGCCGTGAAGCCGTCGCGATATGCCCGCGAGCATGCGCAGCGCGAACCGCGAGTCGATGGCGATCTCGTCGAGCACGGCCTTCTTGCCGACCGTGAGCAGAAGGGTGTCGGTCAGTGCCTGCGCGCTGACCATGTAAGGCCTGCCGATGAACATGAACGCCTCGGCGAAGCTGTTGCCCGGGCCGACGAGCTCGATCACCTTTTCCTGGCCCGATGGCGAGACTGCGAACAGCTTGACCTGGCCGACGACCGTGACATGGAACTCCTCGCAGGGCTGGCCGACGTGGAAGACGGTGTCGCCGCGGACGAGCCGGCGCAGCTGGCTGCCGTCGGCAAGCCGCTGCAGCTCGGCCGGCTGCATGTCGTTGAACAACGGAAGCACCGAGAGGTAGCGAGGCAGGTCGAAGCTTCTGACGTCCAACCGGATCTCCTCCAGGCGGGGGTAGGGGTGGGCGGATCGTGTCGAAGCGGCGTTCGGCGTCGGCTCGGCCCCGGGTGCAGGTCATCCGGCGTCCCGGACCACGGTTCAAACGAGGAGAACGAGCGTCGCGAGAAGGCAGGCCGCGAGGACATTGTGCAACAGCGCGAGGGCGAGGGGCAGCGAGCCCTGGGCCATCGCCAGTCCGACGAGCGCCTGCGCCGCGAGCAAGGCGAGGAGCGCCGCGGCAGTGCGCCGGCGCCCGCCACGCCAGGCGAGCAGCGCCAGCGTCGGAATCACGAGCACGAGCAGCACGGCGATGCCGCGATGGATCGACTGCGAAAGCGCACCGGCCTCATTGAAAGGTGGCCCAGCGCTCAGCAGCGGCTCGCGCCAAGGGTCGAGCGTCGACCAGGGAATCGCGTGCGCCGCCGCGGCGCAATCGGACCAGCCGATGCAGCTCAATCCGGCATGTGAGGCGCTCACCAGGCCGCCGACGCAGACCTGCGCGACGAGGAACAGCAGAGCCGCCGCGGCGGCGACGCGCTGGCGCGGCGGGCGTGACACGTCGGCGCCGATCGCCAGCCGCAGCGAAAGGGCGAGCATCGCGAATCCGCCGATCAGGTTCGCCATCGAGACCGCCGGAACGCGCGAGCCGCTGCTCCAGCGGCCGAGCACGGCGAGGAACAACGCCAGTGCAAGGAGTGCCACGGCGATCGAACCCGACCCGCGCAGGCGGGGTCGATCGCCGATGCACACCATGATCAGCAGGACGATGATCAGCAATGCGGCGACCGCCATGACGCGGTGCGCGATCCGCGCCACGACCGTGGCATTGACTTCGTGGCTCCTCGCGCCGATGGCTGAGGCGGCCTGCAGCCCGCGCTCGCCGTAGCACTGCGGCCAGTCGGCGCAGCCGAGGCCGGCGTTGGACAGGCGGATGAAGGCGCTCAGCGTCGTCACCGCGAGCACGGTCACGGCGCAGAGCCAGGCCAGGCGGCGCAGCAGCGAAAGACGGCGATCGAGTCGGTTCATCGGCGTGCGCGCCGCATGGCTTGATGCAGGGCGAGGCGATCCTATCGCTCGAACCCGCGCCGTCGCGATGCCTGGCGCCACGACAGATCGCTTTCTTGAACTGGTTCAAGTCAGCTTCGGCGGCGCCTCAGCAGAATCTGCAGCATCGCTTGAGTGCGCTGTATCGGGTCGCGACCCGAGTGAGGAGACCCCATGAACGAGACCGAATCGACGCAAGAGCGCGTGCCACTGATGCAGCAGCTGCTCGACAACCCGTTCCTGCTGCTGTTCATCGGCGTGATGGTGCCGATGGTGGTCTACACACTGTGGGGCGTCATCGACATCCTCACCGTGCCGCTGACCAAGTAGCCGGTTGCCGACAGCGCGCTGACTGACCCGAGGACCTGACGATGAGCGCAATTCTTCCTCCCGCCGAGCGGCTGTGGTGGAAACACCCGCTGGATCGCGTCGAAGGCACGTGGATCGCCATCGCGCTGGTCTGGTGCCTGACGATGTTCGTGATGATGGTCGGCTGGCACGTCTACGGGCGCCAGAACCTGTCGACCGAAACCTATCGCACCAACCCCGAACAGTTCTCGGCGAAGGCCCAGGCGATGGTCGACAAGTACACGGTCCGGACCGAGACGGCAGACAAGATCCCGGTCGTGCATCCGCCCGCGGGCAGCGACGTCTACCTGGTCGCGCGGCTCTGGGCCTGGTGGCCGATCATCGAGCTCGAGAAGGACAAGACGTACCGCTTGCATCTGACGTCGATGGACTACAACCACGGCTTCTCGCTGCAGCCGACCAACATCAACATCCAGGTCGTTCCCGGCTTCGAGCACGTGGTGAAGGTCACGCCCAACCAGTCGGGCCAGTTCTCCGTCGTCTGCAACGAGTACTGCGGCATCAACCATCACACGATGGTCGGCCGCCTGTACGTGAAGTGAAGAGGGCGCCACCATGAGCACCGCTACCTACCGGGCCCCAGGGGCCGCGCCCGCCGGACCCCTCGGACCCACCGGCGTGACCTACCGCACCTGCCCGCGCTCCGGCCTGCAGTTTGAGGGCCAGGCCGAGAAGCTGATGGTCGCCAACGCCGTCACGGCGGTCGTGTTTCTGCTGATCGGCGGCATCCTCGCCATCGGCGTCGTGCTCACGCGCTGGCCCGCGGTGCACTGGCTGGCCGCCGATACTTTCTATCAGGTGCTCACCGCGCATGGCCTCGACATGCTGATCTTCTGGATCATCTTCTTCGAGATCGCGGTGCTGTACTTCTGCTCGTCGACCTTGCTGCGCTGTCGCATCGCGACGCCGAAGCTCGCCTGGCTCGCCTTCGGCCTGATGCTGATCGGCGCGCTGACCAACAACTACGCGGTGTTCGACGGCGGCTCCAGCGTGATGATGACGAGCTACGTGCCGATGATGGCGGCGCCGAGCTTCTATCTCGGCCTGATCCTGTTCGCCGTCGGCGCGCTGATCGCGTGCTTCGTCTTCTTCGGCACGCTGGTCATCGCCAAGCGCGACAAGACCTACCAGGGCTCGGTGCCGCTGGTCACGTTCGGCGCGATCACCGCCGCCATCATCGCGGTGTTCACCATCACCTCGGGCGCGATCATCCTGATCCCGACGTTCCTGATGTCGATCGGCGTCGTCAAGTCGGTCGATCCGCTCGTCTATCGCACGATCTGGTGGGCTTTCGGGCACTCGTCGCAGCAGATCAACGTCGCGGCGCACATCTCGATCTGGTATGCCGTCGCGGCGATTGCGTTCGGCGCCAAGCCGATGTCCGAGCGGGTCAGCCGCGGCGCCTTCCTGCTCTACATCGTGTTCCTGCAGCTCGCGAGCGCGCACCACTTGCTGGCCGACCCGGGCGTGAGCACGGCGTGGAAGGTCGTGAACACCAGCTACTTCATGTACTTCGCCGTGCTGGCCTCGATGATCCATGGCCTGACGATTCCCGGCGCGATCGAAGTCGCCCAGCGGCAGAAGGGCTACACCAAGGGCCTGTTCGAGTGGTTGCGCAAGGCACCCTGGGGCAATCCGGTGTTCTCCGGCATGTTCATCTCGCTGATCGGCTTCGGCTTCCTCGGCGGCATCTCGGGCGTGATGATGGGCACCGAACAGCTCAACATGATCATCCACAACACGATCTACGTGCCGGGCCACTTCCACGCGACGGTGGTCGTCGGCACGACCCTGTCGTTCATGGCACTGACCTACTTCCTGATCCCGGTGCTGTTCAAGCGCGAAATGATCTTGCCCGGCCTCGCCAAGCTGCAGCCGTACCTGTTCGGCCTGTCGATGTACTTCTTCTGCCTCGTGATGATGGGCGCCGGCACCCTCGGCGTCTCGCGTCGACACTGGGACATGGCGTTCAGCGGCGCCCCACTGGCCTACGAATGGCCGGGTGCCGCGTATCTGATGATGGGGCTCGTCGGCATCGCCGGGGTGGCGGCCATCGTCGGCGGCGCGATCTACATCTATGTCACCGTGGGCTCCCTGCTGTGGGGCAAGCGGCTCGACCGCGGCAGCGTCAGCCCGACGTTCACGCCGATCCCGCCGACCCCCGCCGGCGCAGCCGTGCAGACGTACGGATCGGCAGGCTTCGCCGCGCCCGGGACCTTCGTCCTCGCGATGGTCTTCCTGACCGCGTTCGTGCTGTACTACTTCATCAACTGGAAGTACCTGTCTCAGGTCTGGGGCCTGAGCTGAACGGAAGCACGACGATGTCATCGTTGCCGATCACCGCGACGGGTCGCGCCGGCGTTCGCTTCCGCGAAGTCGTCGGGCTGTTCAAGCTGCGCATTGGCGTGTTCATCATGCTGACGTCGCTCGTCGGCTACTTGGTCACGCCGGGCCCCGGGCTGGGTGCGGCCCAGGTGCTCGTGCTGGCGCTCTCGGTGCTGCTCGCGTCGGCCAGCGCGGGCGCCTTCAACCAGTACGCCGAGGCCGACTCCGACCGCCTGATGGCGCGCACGCGCAACCGCCCGTTCGCGACCGGCGCGCTGCCGCGAACGCCGGCCTGGCTGTGGCTGATGGCGGGCATGCTCGCGCTCGCGGTCGGCGCCGCTTGGTGGACGACGAACGCCATGGCCGCGCTCTACGTCTTCCTCGGCGCCTTCTTCTACGGCGTGGTCTACACGCTGTGGCTGAAGCGGCGCAGCAGCCTGAACATCGTCGTCGGCGGCCTCGCCGGCAGCTTTGCGGCGCTCGCCGGCGCGGCGGCGGTCGATCCCGGCGTCGGCGTGCACGGCTGGCTTCTTGCCCTCGTGTTGTTCCTGTGGACGCCGCCTCACTTCTGGAGCCTCGCGATCGCCGGACAGGCCGACTACGCCGCCGCCGGCGTGCCGATGCTGCCGGTCGTGGTGGGTACGGAGCGCGCGGCGCGAATCGTCTACTTCAGCGTCGTGGCGCTGGTCCTGGCGTCGCTGCTGCCGGTGCTCTTCGGCGCCGGATGGATCTACCTCGCCGGTGCGCTCGGCGGCGGCGTCTACTTCGCGTTCAAGGCTCGTGCGCTCGCCGCTGCGCCGGGCCGGGCGACGGCGATCCGCTCGTTTCTGGCCTCGCTCGTGCAGCTCGGCGTGCTGCTGGCCGCCGCCAGCATCGATGGTGCGGCGCGCTCGGGCTGATGAGCTTCTGACCCGTCCGTCGCCGCGGCCCTGGGCCACGAACCGATGTCTGCCGCAACGATCGCCCTTTCAGACCCGCCGGACCGGCAGCGACGCGTTGTTCGCGCGGGCGGCGCATGGGCGCTCGCCATCGCCGCGAGCTGTTCGGCGCCCGCAGCGTCGGCAGCAGCGGCGCAACCTACCGGCTCTGACGCGGTCGAGACGACGACGGCGCTGAACGCCGACGCCGCCGTGCGCGCAAGCCAGGCGGCGATCGGGCGACGGATCGGCGAGCACACCCTGCTCGATCGCGACGGAAGGGCGGTGCGTCTGTCCTCCTATCGAGGCAAGCCGCTGCTCGTGAGCTTCGTCTACACGGGTTGCTTCCAGGTCTGCCCGACGGGCACCCGCGCGCTGCACCAGGCCGTTCGCGCGCTCGAGAATCGCTTCGGCACGGATCGGTACAGCGTCGTCAGCATCGGCTTCAATCAACCGGCCGATTCCCCCGCAGCCATGAAGGCGTTCGCGGCGCAGAACGGAATCGACCTGCCGCACTGGTCGTTCCTCAGCCCGCCGGCGAGCGATGTCGAGGCGCTGACGCGCGACTTCGGCTTCAGCTTCCAGGCGACGCCGGCCGGCTTCGATCACGTGCTTCAGGTCACGCTCGTCGATGCGGAAGGACGCATCGTGCGCCAGGTCTACGGCGGCGAGGTCGCTCCCGATGCGCTCGGCGAGCCGCTCACGCTCCTGGTTGCCAGTCAGCCATTGCCGCAGCAATCGGGTCTCGCCGAGTTGATCGATCGCGTCCGAATCCTCTGCACCGTCTACGACCCGAGGACCGGAACCTATCGGGTCGACTACAGCCTCGCGCTCGAGGTCGCTGGCGGGTTGACCTTCGCGATCGCCATGTTCCTGTACCTGCTGAACGAGTGGCGCGTGCGGCGGGCGTCGCGACGCCGGTCGCCGGCCTGATCGAGCACCGACGATGTCGTCGCCACACGCCGCCGCCGTCGTCTGCGGAGCCGCTGCCGTCATGCCGGTGGATGGCGCCGACCGGGGCCGCTCGGACACGAATCGCGCCAACGGCGATCGCACGCGGGCGCAGCGGGCCTGGCAGCGTCTTGAGAGTGCGTTCGACCGGGTCTTCGGCGCCGCGTCCAATCCGCTGCGCCATCTCGGCGCGCTCGGCTTTCTCTTCTTCTGGTGGCTCGTCGGCAGCGGCATCTACCTGTACGCGGCGCTCGACACCTCGGCCGCCGCCGCCTACGAATCGATCGCACGACTCTCGCGCCAGCCGTGGTATGTCGGTGGCTGGCTGCGCAGCGCGCACCGCTATGCCGCCGACGCGTTCGTCCTCGTCATGGTGCTGCACCTCGCCCGCGAATGGGCGCTCGGCCGCTTCCGGTCGTTCCGACGCCACTCGTGGTGGACCGGCATTCCGCTCCTGCTGTTCGCGTTCGCCAGCGGCATCGGCGGCTTCTGGCTCCACTGGGACCAGCTCGGCCAGTTCTCCGCCGAGGCGACGGCCGAGTGGATCGACGCGCTGCCGGTGTTCGCCGCGCCGCTGTCGCGCAACTTCATCAACCTCGCGGCCGTCGGCGACCGGCTGTTCTCGTTGTTCGTCTTCGTCCATGTCGGCGTGCCGTTGCTGATGCTGTTCGGCCTCTGGTTCCACGTCCAGCGCATCGCCCACGCGGAAGTGTTGCCGCCGCGACGGCTGGCCGTGGCGACGACGCTCGGTCTGCTGGCGCTGGCTCTGCTCGCTCCGGTGGCGAGCCACCCACCCGCCGATCTGTCGCAGGCACCGGGAGCGCTGGCCTTCGACTGGTACCTGCTGTTCCTGCATCCGCTCGTCGATGCGACGTCGGCAGGCTTCGTCTGGGCGCTGCTCGCCGCGGCGGTTCTGACGCTGCTGGTGTTGCCGTTCCTGCCGCGAGGGAACGCGGCAACGGCGCCTGCGGCGCGAGTCGACCCCGCCAACTGCAACGGCTGTCGGCGCTGCTTCGTCGACTGTCCGTACACGGCCATCACGATGGTTCCGCATCCGCACTGGCAGACTCCCGGCCGCCCGATCCGCCAGCTCGCGCAGGTCGACCCCGATCTCTGCGCGAGCTGCGGCATCTGCGTCGGCGCGTGTCCGTCGTCGACGCCGTTTCGCGGCGGCGCCGAGCTCGTCACCGGCATCGACATGCCGCAACGGCCGATCGACTCGCTGCGCCGCGAGCTCGACGCAGGCCTCGCCGCGCGACGTGGCCTGCGGACATTCGTCGTGCTCGGCTGCGCCGAAGCGCCAGCCGGTGCGCGGCTCGGCGGCGGCGATGTCGTCGCGCTCGACCTGGTCTGCATCGGCCAGCTGCCGCCGTCGTTCATCGAGTACGCCCTGCGTGCCGGCGCATCGGGCGTGGTCGTGACCGGCTGCCGCGAAGGGGACTGTGCCTTTCGCCTCGGCCAGCGCTGGACCGAAGAGCGCCTGCTCGGCGTTCGCGAGCCGCGCCTGCGCGCGGATGCGCCGCGCGAGGCGCTGCGCGTCGTCTGGCCGAGTCCGGGCGCGCCGACGGCGGTGGCGCAGGCACTCGATGAGCTGCGCCTGCGCTGCGACAGCGGGGCGCAGCGCGCAGACGCCGCGTGTCATGGCTGAGCAGCGCGCTAGCGGCAGGGCGCTCGCCTGGGTCGGCCAGGGCCTGCTGTACGCGGTCTTCGCGCTGCTCATCGGCGTGTTCTCGCAATGGCCGCCGTATCGCCACCTCGCTGCCGGCCAGGCACTGATCAAGCTCAGCTTCAGCCATCACGGCCAGCGCGTCTCGGCCTGCAGGCAGCTCGGCGCCGAGGAGCTCGCCAAGTTGCCGCCGAACATGCGGGCGCCGACGCAGTGCCCGCGCGAGCGTGCGCCGGTCGTCGTCGAGCTCGACATCGACGGCCGGCAGGTGGTGCATCAGGTCGCGGCCCCGTCGGGCCTGTCCAAGGACGGTGCCTCGTCGGTCTACCACCGCGTCGAGGTCGCCGCAGGCGAGCACCGCATCGCCGTCCGCCTCAAGGACAGCGCCGGCGGAAACGCCTTCGACTACGAGCGCTCGGCCACCGTGAGACTCGCCCCTGCGCACATCCTCGTCATCGACTTCGACGCCGAGAAGGGCGGCATCGTCTGGCAATGAACACCTCGACACCGGTCCTTGGCGCGCAGCCGCGGTTGCAGGCCCCCGCGCCGGCGCGGCCATCGGCGTACGAGCTCTCGGTGCCGCGCGGCGCGCAGGCAGCGCTCGCGCGCGGCTGGCTCTGGCTCGCCCTCATTGCCCTGATCGGTTCCGGACTGTTCTCGATCCTGCTGGTGCTCTCGCGCACGCCCGGGCTGAACCGCTGGTTCGATGTCGCCGAGTTCTTCCGGGTCGCGCTCGTCGTCCACGTCGATCTCTCGGTGCTCGTCTGGTTCGTCGCCCTCGCGGGACTGCTGTGGAGCCTGAACGGCTCGGCGCGCGCCGCGGCCTGGGGCTGGGCCGCGCTCGGGCTCTGCTCGGTCGGCACCGCGCTGATGGCGCTGGCTCCCTTCGTCGCGCACGCCGAGCCGATCATGGCCAACTACATTCCCGTGCTCGACGGCCCGCTCTTCATCGCCGGGCTGTTGACCTTCGGCGCGGGCGCCGGCGTCCTCGTCGTGCGCAGCCTCTTCACCGCGCCCCGGATCGGCATCCGCTTCGACGGCGAGGGCGCGCTTCGTTTCGGCCTCAACGCGGCGGCCGTATCCGCTGCGGTCGCACTCGCCGCCTTCGCCGCCTCGTATGCCGGCGTGCCGCACACGCTCGCCGGCAGGGCCTACTACGAGATCCTGTTCTGGGGCGGCGGCCACGCGCTGCAGTTCACCTGGACCTTGCTCATGCTCGTCGGATGGCTCTGGCTGGCGAGCGCCTGCGGCGCGCGACTGCCGCTCAGCCCGCGCGTGACGCTGCTGATGTTCGTTCTGGCGCTCTCGGCGGTGTTCGTCACGCCGGTCGCCTATCTCGCGCACGACATCGCGTCGGTCGAGCACCGCAACCTGCTGACATGGGCGATGCGTTTCGGCGGCGGCGTGACGATCGTTCCGCTCGGTCTCGCGGTGCTGATCGGCTTGGCGCGCGCGCCGGCGAGCGTTCGCCGCGCGCCGGGCCCGGCGGCCCCGCTGCGCGCCGCGCTGCTCGCATCGCTGCTGCTGTTCGCCGCCGGCGGGCTGATCGGCGTCTTCATCTCGGGCAGCAACGTTCGTATTCCCGCGCACTACCACGGCTGCATCGTCGGCGTCACCCTCGCGTTGATGGGGCTCGTCTACCACCTGCTGCCGCAGCTCGGCTACGGGACGCCGCAGGGCCGCCTGGCGACGCTGCAGCCCGCCTTGTACGGGGTCGGGCAGCTGATGCACATCGTCGGCCTGGTCTGGTCCGGCGGCTACGGCGTGCAGCGCAAGGTCGCCGGTGCCGAGCAGGTGCTGCGCAGCAATGGCGAAGTGGCCGGCATGGCGCTGATGGGTCTGGGTGGCGCGGTCGCGATCGCCGGCGGCCTGGTGTTCGTCGCGGTGCTGATCCGGGCATTGCGCCAGGTGGCGCCCACGGGCCGCCGATGATCAGGCGCCTGCAGGGCCTCCTGCAGTGGCTCTTCATGCGCGTCGAGGCGTTGTTCAACAGCGCCTTCGGCGATCGCCTCAACCCGCTGTATCACCTCGGCGCGATCGGCTTTTTCCTGTTCTGGATCATCGCCGGCACGGGCCTCTACCTCTACGCGTTCTTCGAAACCGGTGTCGCCGGCGCGCACGCCTCCGTCGAGGCGCTCACGCACGGGCAATGGTTCGCCGGCGGGATCCTGCGCAGCGTGCACCGCTACGCGTCGGACGCGCTCGTTCTGGTGATGCTGGTGCACATGCTGCGTCACTTCGCCTTCGACCGCCTGCGCGGATTCCGATGGTTCTCGTGGCTTTCCGGCGTGGCGTTGATCTGGCTCGTCTACCTCCTGGGCATCAACGGCTACATGCTGCCGTGGGACCGCGTCGCCCAGTTCGTGGTGGTCGCGGTCGCGGAATGGCTCGACGCCTTGCCGACCTTCGGCGGCGCCCTGATCCGCAACTTCATCTACCCGAGCAGCGTCAACGACCGCCTGTTCTCGCTCCTGGCGTTCATGCACATCGGCATCTCGCTGCTGCTGTTGCTGCTTCTCTGGGTCCACGTGCAGCGCGTTCCGAAGGCCAGGACGCAGCCGCCACGGCCGATCGTCGCGAGCGTCGTCGTCACGCTTCTCGCGCTCGCCCTGGTGCGGCCGGTTCTCAGCCAGGGCGGCGCCGCCGACCTCGCGGTCGCGGCGACGACGCTTCAGCTCGACTGGTTCTACCTGGCGCTGCTGCCGCTCTTCTATGCCCTGCCGCTGGCGCAGGTCTGGATGCTCGTCGGCGCCGGTACCGTGCTGCTGGCGCTGTTGCCCTGGATTCCGCCGCGCTCCCGACGCGGCCTCCTCGGCGATGCCGGCGTCGCCGTGCATCCCGGTTCGCACCAGATCCGGGTGCGACCGGGCGAGACCTTGCTCGATGCCGGCCTGCGCCAGGGCCTGGCGCTGCGCTACGAATGCCGCAACGGCGGCTGCGGCGTGTGCGTGTGCAGCGTCCTGCAGGGTCAGGTCGATCTCGGCCCGTACCAGCCGAGCGTGCTCACCGAGCCGATGCGTGCCGAGGGCCAAGCGCTGATGTGCTGCGCCCGGCCGCTCGGCGATCTCGAGATCGAGGTCGACTTCGAGGCGGCGAGCGCCCCGGCGCGCCCGATCGCGGAGCGGCGCGCGCGCATCGACCGTCTCGAGCCGCTGAGCGACGACGTCATGCACGTGCGCCTGAGCCTTCCCGGCGCCGACCGCATCGCCTTCACTGCGGGTCAGTACATCAACATCGTGCTCGACGACGGCGAGCGGCGCGCGTTCTCCTTCGCCAACCCGCCGCAGCAGGACGACCACATCGACTTGCATGTGCGCCGCATTCCCGGCGGCAGGTTCACCGGGCATGTCTTCACGCAGGCCAAGGTCGGCGACACGCTGCGCTTCGAAGGCCCGTACGGCGAGTTCATGCTGCAGGAGAGCGTGCATCCGATCCTGTTCGTCGCCGGCGCGACCGGCTTCGCGCCGATCAAGAGCATCGTCGAGGATTCGTTCGCGCGTGGCGTGGCACGGCCGATGTGGCTCTACTGGGGCGTTCGCAAGCGCTCCGACCTGTATGCCATCGAGCTGGCCGGGCAGTGGCAACGCGAGCACGCCAACCTGCACTTCGTGCCGGTCCTGTCGGAGGCGGACCCCGGCGACGGCTGGACCGGGCGCACCGGAATGGTCCACGAGGCCATGCTCGCCGACTTCCCGGACCTGCGTGGCTTCGAGGTCTACGTCTGCGGTTCGGTGAAGATGGTCGAGGCGGCCGTGCCGGCCTTCATGGCGCAAGGTCTCGGCGAGACCTTCTGCCACACCGACGCATTCCTGCCTTCGCTGGAACCGGCGTTTCGCCGCGAATGATCCGTGGGGACGACGGCGAGGATCGAGGGACGGCGCGCACGGCCCTAGGCTGCGACGACCTCGATGTCGGGCTCGATCGTCCGGAGCAGATTCTCGATGCCTCGCAATGTTCCCGAAATCGCGCTCGGGCACGTGCCGCATGCGCCCTGGTAGTGCACGATCAGGCGGTCGCCGTCGAGCTCGAGAACGTGCAGGTCGCCGCCGTCGCCTTGCAGATACGGGCGGATCTGCTCGTCGAGCAGCAGGTTGATCTCGTCGAGGCGGTCACGGTCGCGTTCGCTCAGGTGATCGAAGCCGGCCGTGGCGGAAGCGACCGTCGCCGCCGACTGTGCGCCTGCGCCGGGCGCGGCACGCAGCGGCACCGCGATCTTGCGCACGAGCTCCTTCCACTGCGCCTCGCCGTCCTGGGTGACGGTGAGCCAGCGGTCGACATAGAAGACGTTGGTCACGTGCTCGATCGCGAACAGCGCCCGCGCCAGCTCGTCGCCTTCGGCCTGCTCGGCGTTCTCGTACGAATGCGACACGCCCCACGTCAGCGGCTCGCGCAACGTGAATTTCAGCGCGTTCGGGTTCGGTGTGTCTTCGATCTCGGCGATCTTCGGCATGTCGACTCCTCGGTCGGCGCGTCAGGCATCGCCCATCGGCGTGTGCATCGGGTCGGCCTCGGCCTCGGTCGAGGTCCTCGCAACCTCGTCGAACGCAGCGTGGAGCGTATGCCACGGCAGGATCGCGCATTTCACGCGCATCGGCAGCTCGCTGATGCCCGAGAACACTGCGAGCCGACCGATGTGCGTCGCGTCGCCGGGCGCGAGGCGGCCGGTGGCCATGTCGACGAATTCGCGCACCAGTGCCTGCGCGTCGCTCCGGCTCCTGTCCTTGACCGCCACCGTCATCATCGACGCCGACGCCTTGCAGATCGCGCACGACTCGCCCTCGAATGCGATCGCGGCGATCCGGTCGCCGGTCAGCTCGAGCGCCACGTGGATGTGGTCGCCGCAAAGCGGGTTCAGACCTTCGGCCTGGTGGCTCGGATGATCGAGGCGGCCGTAGTTGCGGGGCTTGCGGTTGTGATCGAGGATCACTTCCTGGTACAGCGCTTTCGGGTCAGCCGTCATCCGAAGACCTTCTGCACGCTCCGTATGCCGGCGACGAGCGCGTCGACTTCGGCGAGAGTGTTGTAGAACGCGAACGAGGCGCGCGATGTCGCGCTGACGCCGAGGCGCTTCATCAGCGGCTGGGCGCAATGGTGGCCGGTGCGCACCGCCACCCCTTCCAGGTTGAGCAGGGTGCCGACGTCGTGCGGATGGATGCCTTCGAGCGCGAACGAAAGCACCGCGGCCTTGTGCCGCGCGGTGCCGATGATGCGCAGGCCCGGCAGTTCCTGCAGCCGCTCGGTCGCGTCGCGGAGCAAGGCGTGCTCGTGGGCTGCGATCGCCGCCATGCCGAGCGCCGACAGGTAGTCGACGGCGGCGCCCAGGCCGATCGCCGCCGCGATCGGCGGCGTGCCTGCCTCGAACTTGTGCGGGATCGTGTTGTAGGTCGTCTTCTCGAACGTCACGGTGTGGATCATGTCGCCGCCGCCCTTGAACGGCTGCATTGCCTCGAGCAACGCGGCGCGGCCGTAGAGGACGCCGATCCCGGTCGGGCCGCACATCTTGTGGCCCGAGAACGCATAGAAGTCGCAATCCAGCTCCTGCACATCGACGGCGAGGTGCGGTGCGGCCTGGGCGCCGTCGATCAGCACCGGCACGCCGCGCGCATGCGCGAAGGCGATCATCCGGCGCACCGGGTTGATGCTGCCCAGCGCATTCGAGACGTGGCCGACGCCGACGATGCGGGTGCGTTCGCTGAAGAGCGATTCGTAATCGTCGATCAGCAGCTCGCCGGCATCGTCGATCGGGACGACCTTGATCGTCGCGCCCTTTTCGGCCGCGAGCATCTGCCACGGCACGATGTTCGAGTGGTGCTCCAGCACGGTCAGGATGATCTCGTCGCCGGCACCGATGAACTTGCGGCCCCAGCCCTGCATCACCAGGTTGATGCCGTCGGTGGTGCCGCTGGTGAAGATCACCTCGCGCTCTTCGCGCGCGTTGATGAAGCGCTGCAGCTTCCCGCGCGCGGCCTCGTATTCGGTGGTCGCCGTCTCCGACAGGTAATGCACGGCGCGATTGATGTTGGCGTGCTGTGTCGTCCGGTAGCGCACCAGGCGGTCGATCACCGGCTGCGGCATCTGGCTCGACGCGGCGTTGTCGAGATAGACCAGCGGCTTGCCGGCGACGGTCAGCCCGAGGATCGGGAAATCGCCGCGGACCCGCGCGACGTCGAGCTCGCTGCCCACCCGGGCCGGCGCGGGCGTCGCTGCGGACGCGGGCGTCGCTGCGGCGGCGCTCGGCAAGGCTTTCACGGCTGGCGCGTGGTGCGTTCGAGCACCGTCCGTTCGAGCTGGCGGCGCAGCGACGCCACCGGAATTCGGTCGATCACCTCGGCGCCGAAGGCATACGTCAGCAGATTGCGCGCGGCGTCTTCCGAAAGGCCGCGGCTGCGCAGATAGAAGACCTCCTCGCTGTCGAGCTGGCCGACGGCCGCCCCGTGCGTGCACTTCACGTCGTCGGCAAGGATCTCGAGCTGCGGCAGGGTGTCGACGACGGCCGTCTTCGTCAGCAGCAGGTTCCGGCTCGATTGCGCCGAGTCGGTCTTCTGTGCGCCGGGGTGGACCACCACCTTGCCGTTGAAGACCGCGTGCGCGGCGCCGTCGACGATGCACTTGTGAAGCTGCCGGCTCGTGCCGTTCGGCTTCAGGTGATCGATGCGGGTGTGGGTGTCGGCGACCTGGCGCGCGCCGATCAGCGCGAGTCCGTCGAGCGTGCATGCGGCGGCCTCGGCGGTCTGCCGCACTTCGAGATCGAGCCGCGAGAGCTTCGCGCCGAGCGCCACGCTGACCGAGCGATATCGGCCCGCGTGGGCGAGCGACACGGCGCACGAGGCGATGTGGAACGCGGCGTCGCTCTCGCGCTGCACCCGCACGTGATCGACCTTGGCATGGGCGCCGACCACGATCTCGGCGACCGAGTCGTTGAAGTAGCTGCCATCGTGCAGCGCGACGTAGTCTTCGATCAGGGTCACGCTGCTGCCCGGCTCGGCCGCAACGAGGATCCGCGGGTGGCTGGCCACGCCCGGCTCGGTGGCGATGAAGAGGAGGTGCACCGGCGCTGCGATGGACGTGTGGCGCGGCACGAGGATGACTGCCGCATCGTGCAGGAACGCCGTGTTCAGCGCCGCGAACAGGTGGTCGTGGAAGGCAGCGTGGCGGCCCAGGTGGGCCCGGACGACGTCGGCCCGCGCCGCGATGGCCGTCGCCAGGTCGGCGATCACGACGCCGGCGCCAGCCGTGGCGGCGGCGCCGCTCGTGGAGAGTCGCGGCGCATGGACGCCGTCGACGAAGACCAGCCGGATTGCCGCTTCGTCGATGCGAAAGCGCTCGATGTCCGCGGGCTGCACCGCAGCCGGCGCAGCGGCCGGATGGAACGACTGCTGCGCGAGTGCCGAAATGCCGGTGAAGCGCCAGGCTTCGTCGTGTGAGGTCGGCAACTTGAGCGCGCCGACCCGCTCGACCGCCTGCGCACGCAATTCCTTCAGCCAGGCCGGCTTCGTCGCCGCTAGACCCGCCGGCAGCTTTGCCTGGCCGCTCAGCAGCGTTGCCAGATCGCCGCTGGCCAGGGGGGTGTCGACGCTCACGGCAGAGCTCCGGTCGTGGCCGGCGCGGCGGGCGCCGCTTCGGCTTCGATCCCCTCGTAGCCGCGTTCCTCGAGCTCGAGCGCGAGCTCCCTGCCACCGGTCCTGACGATGCGGCCACCGTCCATGACGTGCACGTAGTCGGGGACGATGTAGTTCAGCAGCCTCTGGTAGTGCGTCACCAGCACGATGGCGTTGTCTTCGCCGGCGAGGTGGTTCACGCCCCTGGAGACGATGCGCAGCGCGTCGATGTCGAGGCCGGAGTCGGTCTCGTCGAGGATCGCGAGCGTCGGCTCGAGCAACGCCATCTGGAGGATCTCGTTGCGCTTCTTCTCGCCGCCCGAAAAGCCTTCGTTGACGCTGCGGCCGAGGAACTCGGGGCTCATCTCGAGCAGCTTCATCTTCTCGCGCACGAGGTCGTCGAACTCGAGCGGGTCGAGCTCCTCCTTGCCGCGCTCGGCCTGCACGGTGTTGTAGGCCAGGCGCAGGAACTGGCTGTTGCCGACGCCGGGAATCTCGATCGGATACTGGAACGCGAGAAAGATGCCGGCGCGCGCGCGCGCTTCGGGGGCCAGCTCGAGCAGGTCGCGGCCCTGGTAGAGCACCTCGCCGGCGCTCACCACGTAGGCCGTGTGGCCGGCCAGCACCTTTGCGAACGTGCTCTTGCCCGAGCCGTTCGGCCCCATGATCGCGTGGACCTCGCCGCTCTTCACGCTGAAGTCGAGGCCCTTGAGGATCGGCGTGCCGTTGACGCTGGCGCACAGGCCGCGCACTTCGAGCAGGGTTCGGCTGTTCGGCAGGATCATCCGACGCTCCCTTCGAGCTTGAGGCCGAGCAGCTTGGTCGCCTCGACCGCGAACTCCATCGGCAGCTGGCGGAACACGTCCTTGCAGAAGCCGTTGATGATCATCGAGCCGGCGTCCTCGGCGCCGATGCCGCGCTGCGCGAAATAGAACAGCTGGTCTTCGCCGATCTTCGACGTCGACGCTTCGTGCTCGACCTTGGCGCCGGCGTTGCGCACCTGGATGTACGGGAACGTGCTGGCGCTGCACTCCTGGCCGATCAGCATCGAGTCGCACTGCGAATGGTTGCGCGCGTCGTGGGCGGTCGGCAGGATCTTCACCAGGCCGCGATAGGAGTTGCTCGACTTGCCCGCCGAGATGCCCTTGCTGACGATCGTGCTGCGGGTGTTCCTGCCGATATGGATCATCTTCGTGCCGGTGTCGGCCTGCTGGTGGTGATTCGTCACCGCGACCGAATAGAACTCGCCAACAGAGTTGTCGCCGACCAGGACGCACGACGGGTACTTCCACGTGATCGCCGAGCCGGTCTCGACCTGGGTCCACGAAATGCGCGAGTCGACGCCCTTGCAGAGGCCCCGCTTGGTGACGAAGTTGTAGATGCCGCCGATGCCGTTCTCGTCGCCGGCGTACCAGTTCTGCACCGTCGAATACTTGATGTCGGCGCGGTCGAGGGCGACCAGCTCGACGACCGCGGCGTGCAGCTGGTTGGTGTCGAACTTCGGCGCGGTGCAGCCTTCGAGGTACGACACCGACGCCCCTTCCTCGGCGACGATCAGGGTGCGTTCGAACTGGCCGGTCTCCTCGGTGTTGATGCGGAAGTACGTCGACAGGTCCATCGGGCACTTCACGCCCTTCGGGATGTAGCAGAACGAGCCGTCGGTGAAGACCGCCGAATTCAGCGCCGCGTAGTAGTTGTCGCCGCTCGGCACCACGGTGCCGAGGTACTTCCTCACCAGCTCCGGATGGTTCTGCACCGCCTCCGAGATCGAGCCGAAGACGATGCCGACCTCGGCCAGCTTGGCCTTGTAGGTGGTCGTGACCGAGACGCTGTCGAAGATCACGTCGACCGCGACGCCGGCCAGCGCGGCACGCTCGTGCATCGGCACGCCGAGCTTTTCGAACGTGCGCAGCAGCTCGGGGTCGACCTCGTCCATGCTGGCGAGCTTGGGCCTTGGCTTGGGCGCCGCGTAGTAACTGATCGCCTGGAAATCGATCGGCGGGTACTTGACGTTGGCCCACTCCGGCGGCGTCATCGTGAGCCAGTGGCGAAACGCCTTCAGCCGGAACTCGAGCAGCCACTCGGGCTCGTTCTTCTTCGCCGAGATGATCCGGATCGTGTCCTCGGTCAGGCCCTTGGCCGCGACCTCGGACTCGATGTCGGTGACGAAGCCGTGCTTGTAGGGCCGGTTGACGAGGTCTTGCAACTGGGCACTCATGCGCGCTCCTTCAGGCGACCCCGGCCTTCAGGTTGAAGCTCTCGCCGCAGCCACAGGTGCTGTCGACGTTCGGGTTCTCGACCTGGAACGCCCGCTTCAGGCCCTCGATGACGAAGTCGAGACGAGCGCCGTCGATGACGGCGAGGCTCTTCGCGTCGACGACAAGGGTGGCGCCGTGGTCTTCGAACACGCGCTCGCCGTCGCGCAGGTCGTCGGCGATCTCGTAGGTGTAGGCAAAGCCCGAGCAGCCGACGTTCTTCACGCCGATGCGCAGCCCGAGCCCCTTGCCGCGCTTTGCGAGCTGGCTGCGAACCTGCCTGGCGGCGGCCTCGGTCAGTGTGATCGACATGATCCTAACGCCGGATGAAGTCGATCGCGATGGCCCCCGGCTCGCGCTGCCGGTACTCGATCGTCACGGAGTCGCCGTAGCGGGCTTCGAGCTGGCCGAGCAACGGCAGCGGATCGTGGTCGTTGACGAAGCGCATCGTCTCGCCGGGCGTGAGCGAATCCAGCGCGCCGAAGATGGCCGCGTGGCGAAAGCGCTTGGCGACGCCGCGCGCATCGAACGGATAGACGCGGTCGGCGGACAGGTGGGTGTGGGCTGGGGTCATGGTCGAGCTTCAGAGGTGAGGAAAAGAGGGCGGTCAGGTCGGCACACGGACCGGCCGTTTGCCGAAGGTCATCGGCCTCGGCCTCGAGGCGCTGTCTCTTGATGCCGGCAGCAGGTCGGCGAGCGTGTGGCGATCGAGGTGCGCCATGAAGCTCTGCAGCGCTTCGCTGACGATGCTGGTCAGCCGGCAGCTGCCGGTCAGCATGCAGGCGTTGTCGGTCGTCAGGCAGTCGACGAGAGCGAAGTCGCGTTCGATGCTGCGCACCACGGCGCCGAGGTTGATCTCGGCAGGGGCCGCTGCCAGGCGCATGCCGCCGCCCTTGCCGCGCACCGTTTCCAGCCAGCCGGCCAGGCCCAGCTGGTGCGTGATCTTCATCAGATGAGCCTCGGAGATCCCGTAGACGCCAGCCACTTCGGAGATCGTGCACAGGCGCCCGGGATGCTGGCCCACGTACATCAGCAGCCGCATCGAGTAGTCGGTCATCGTCGTCAGGCGCATGCCGTACTCCCGGTCAAGTCGGTGCGGGGCATCATCCGCGCGGGCGAATCATCAACGGCGCGAATCGCCACAGGTACAGGGCGAACGCGGCGATCCACGCGGCAGCCGAGAGGTGCAGCGCCGGTTGACTGAATGCCGAGGGCGCGAGCGCGACCAGGCGCGGCGCGACGGCCAGGAGCACCAGCGCGCAGCTGGCAACCATGCTGCGATCGGACGCACGCAATTACGCAGTGCCGTGGCTGCTGGTCGCGCCCGGCGCAGCCGACGGCCTGTACCTGCTCGCGGCGCATGACGGTCACGGTCGCGGTCGCCTTCCTGATGGATCTGCGGCATCCAGACCCAGATGCCGATCGCGATCGACGCCCACGCAGTGCCGGCGAGGTAGATCGGCCGGAACGCGAGTTCGAGGAATGCGCGCAGGTTCGGCGAGGCCTGCGGCGGCGCAGCGGGTTCCTTGATCTGGATGATGCCGCTCTCATGGCCGTTCGCTCACGTGAGTGGCCGGCGCCGGTTTGCGCGTCGCCAGGCCGGCAGGAACGTGTCGGGATGGCGACTGAGCTGGTAGCCGTACCAGAGACTCTGGGCGATGCGCTGCGAGAGCTCGACGGCGCGCTCTGCCAGCGCCCGGTTCGAAAGCGCTCGCGCGGTCTCGGAGAACAAGTCGAGCCAGTGCTCGAACATTGAATGGGTGAGCCCCGGCAGCGCGCAATGCACTGGCATCGGCGTGCCGCGGTAGCGCTTCGAGCCACGCAGGGCCGACGACCAGAAGTCGATCATCTTCGGCAGGTGCCGGCTCCAGTCGGCGACGTTGTCATCGAACACCGGGCCGAGGATGGCGTCGCCCCTGACACGCGCGTAGAACGCGTCGACCAGTTCGGCGACTTCGGCCTCGGTGCACAGATCAGGTGTCGGCATTCCTTGCTCGCGTTGCATCGCGATGACCGTCGGGTGTCGCGATAAGATTTATCTTAGAGATATCTTATGAGCGGCATGGGACCTTGTCAACCGCGGTGACTGTTGTCCTTCCAACCCGCCCACTTGTCGGCGGATTCCGGCTTCACTCGCGAAAAGTGAACTTCTCATTCCCAGGAGCCCGTCGATGCTTTTCCGACCCCTTCCGCGCCTCTTTTCGCAGGGCGCCTGCGCCATCGGCCTGACGCTCGTGCTCGGCGCTGCGGTCTCAGCGCCCGCTCCGGGTACGCGCAGCCGTCTGGGTGGCGGCATTGCTCACTGCAGCCTGGATCGTCTCGGTCACCCCCACGAACATCCCCGAGGGTTCTTCAGGACGCTCCTTTAGCTTCGCTTCTTGACACGCGTCAAGGCATCCAGGTGGGGGCATGCCCCACCATAGGTGGTGCTTACCCCAATGAAGCCAACGCCAGACCCCCGAGCGGTGCTCACCGAAGAGTTGCTGCGCAAGTTCGACACGCCGGGCCCGCGGTACACCTCGTATCCGACGGCCGACCGCTTTGCCGAGGACTTCGGCGCTGCCGATGCCGTCCGCGTGCTCGAAGCGCGACGGCAGGGCAGTTCCTCCGCCCCGCTGTCCTTGTATGTCCACATCCCGTTCTGCGAATCGCTCTGCTACTACTGCGCCTGCAACAAGATCATCACCAAGCATCACGAACGGGCCACCGGATACCTCGACGCGCTCGAGACGGAACTGACCCTGGTCGTCGAGTCACTCGGCACGGGCCGACCGGTCTCGCAGCTTCACTTCGGTGGCGGCTCCCCGACCTTCCTGTCCGACATCGAGCTGGCTCGCGTGATGCAAGCGTTGAGCGCCGCCTTTCGCCTCACCGCCGACTCCGAGCTCTCGATCGAAGTGGATCCGCGCACGGTCACGCCTGCCCGTCTCGCGCATCTTCGCCAGCTCGGGTTCAACCGCCTGAGCTTCGGCGTCCAGGATTTCGACATCGAGGTTCAGGAAGCGGTGCATCGGGTGCAGCCGTTCGAGATGGTCCGGGAGTTGATGACGAGCGCTCGCGAGCTGGGCTTCGTCTCCATCAATGCCGACCTGATCTACGGGCTTCCCAGGCAGACCCCCGAAACCTTCGCTCGAACGGTCCGGCAGATGGGCGACCTGCGACCGGACCGGATCGCGCTCTACGCCTACGCTCATCTTCCGGAACGCTTCAAGCCACAACGCCGCATCGCCCCCGTGGACCTGCCGAGCGCTCCTCAGCGCATCGCGATGCTGGGCGATGCCATCGCGGGCTTCCTCTCCCGGGACTACTGCTATATCGGGATGGACCACTTCGCCCTTCCCGACGACTCGCTTGCCGTGGCGAAGCGTGAAGGTCGACTGCATCGAAATTTCCAGGGCTACAGCACCCAGCCCGACTGTGATCTGGTTGCGCTCGGCGTGTCGGCCATTGGCCGCGTCGGTGCGGCGTACTACCAGAACGCGAAGACTCTGTCGGCGTACTACGAATCGCTGGGCAGACGCTTGCTTCCGGTCGTTCGCGGCTATTCCCTGACCCGCGACGACGAATTGCGACGCGACGTCATCATGGCGCTGATGTGCCAGGGACGCCTCGAATTCGACCCGATCGAGCGCGCCCATGGCGTGACCATGGCGGACTACTTTTCACGCGAGCTCGAAACGATGCGCGCGATGGCGCAGTCAGGTCTCGTTGACGTGGAGGAACGGGCCATACAGGTCACGCCTCCAGGCTGGTTTCTTGTTCGCGCCATTGCAATGGTGTTCGACAGACACTTGCAGTCGGCCCGGGAGCGGCACCAGTTCTCGAAGGTGGTCTAGCCGAACAGCGGCATGCCTGGAACGGACGGGCCGACAGTCGTCATAGCGCGGGCGGGCAGCTGCCAGTCTGCCAGTTGGATCTCCGCAAACCGGCGAGACGACACCCAATGACCGTTCGACTCAGCGGTTGGCCCAACCGCCGCTTAACGGGAATATTTGGCCGATGAAGCAGGCAGCAGCATCGCTGCAGAGGTAGGCCGCGAATAGCGCATCCTCTTCGGCGCTGACGAGGCGTCCAAGCGGCACCTCGCGCTTGATCCGTTCCTGGAAGCGTGGGTTGGCTTGCACTTCCGGGCCATAGTAAGTGGGGTTGGCAACGAAATTCTGCGCGATCGCATTGAGTTGTATGCCGTGCGGCGCCAACTCGAGTGCAACCGACTGGACATAGGCCAGTTGTGCGCCACGCGCAGCGCTGTAGCTGCCTGTACGCTTTTGGCCACGAAGCGCCGCGGCGCTGCCCATCACCAAAATCCGGCCGCTGCGCCGCTCGATCATCTGCGGAAGAACCGCGGCCACCAGCCTCGGCAGCGGGTCTACCAAGTGGGCGAACACGTTGCGCCACTCGGCGTCGCCGATCTCGGCAGCCGGAGTGCTCGGCGCGGGCAGCGCCAAGTGAACCAGCAACACATCGACTCTCCCAGCGCCATGAACGATCGCGCCGGGCAGCGCGGGGTCGTGAGCCAGCGTCCGATCATCGGTGATCACGGTGGCTCCCAAGCGCCCGAAAACGTCGCAAAGCGCCGGGCCCATGAATTCATTCGATTGGGTCAGCAACACGCGCTTGCCGTCGAGTCTGGTGGTCGTCATTATTTTGTAAAGCGAGCCACTGCGACGTTTCGCCTGTTCTGGCACTTGTCGTGATCGCAGGACCGCTGATGTCGCAGTATGACGTGCGGTGCGAACCAAGAGCTGACGCCTGCGATCGTCGGCCTGACCTGCCCCTGGTGATTCGGGCCAATCATTCCTGGAAGACGGCTCGGTTGGGAATGAGTTGATGCTGCTGCTTGAACTCCAGGGGCGTCAAGTGGTTC
>JBBRZP010000028.1:0-27045 GCA_038236565.1 Burkholderiales bacterium
ACGTCAATGCCGGCGTGCTCAAGGTCAAGCTGGCGATGGCGATCATCGGCATTTCGTCTATCCACCTGCTGCGGACCTTCATCGAGGCGTCGAACCTCGGCACGGCCGGGTCGCGGGTGAGCGAGACCGGGGTGATGTGGCAGACGATCATCCACGTCGCCTTCCTGCTCTCGGCGATCGCCATCGCCTACACCGATCGCCTCCTCAACACCACACAGTCCGGCGCTCACCGCCGCCATGCGCCGGAAGACGGCGTCTAGGAACACGCCATGAGCACCACCGTTCGCCACGCCGATTTCGTCGACAGCATCGCCGCGGCGCTGCAGTACATCAGCTTCTATCACCCGGCCGACTACATCGCCCACCTCGCCCGCGCCTACGAGCTCGAGCAGGGCCCGGCGGCGAAGGACGCGATCGCGCAGATCCTCACCAACTCGAAGATGTGCGCCGAGGGCCGACGGCCGATCTGCCAGGACACGGGCATCGTCAACGTCTTCCTGAAGATCGGCATGGACGTCCGCTTCCCCGACTTCCCGGGCAGCGTCGAGGATGCCGTCAACGACGGCGTGAGGAAGGGCTACCTCGATCCCGACAACCCGCTGCGCGCATCGATCGTCGGCGACCCGCACTTCGAGCGCAAGAACACGAAGGACAATACGCCGGCGGTCGTCCACATGACGCTCGTGCCCGGCAACACGATCGACGTGATGGTCGCGGCCAAGGGCGGCGGCAGCGAGAACAAGTCGAAGTTCGTGATGATGAATCCGAGCGACAGCCTGGTCGACTGGGTGCTGAAGACCGTGCCGGCGATGGGTGCCGGCTGGTGCCCGCCGGGCATGCTCGGCATCGGCATCGGCGGCACCGCCGAAAAGGCGATGCTGCTCGCCAAGACGAGCCTGATGGAAGACATCGACATGTTCGATCTCAAGAAGCGCGGGCCGGCGAACAAGACCGAGGCGCTGCGCATCGAGCTGTTCGACAAGGTCAACGCGCTGGGCATCGGCGCGCAGGGCCTCGGCGGACTCTCGACCGTGCTCGACGTGAAGATCGCGATGGCGCCGACGCACGCCGCGAGCAAGCCGGTTGCGATGATCCCGAACTGCGCCGCGACGCGCCACGCGCACTTCGTGCTCGACGGTTCCGGCCCGGCGTACCTCGAGCCGCCGAGCCTCGACCTCTGGCCCGACGTGCACTGGGCGCCCGACTACAACAAGTCGACCCAGGTGAACCTCGACACGCTCACGAAGGAGCAGGTCGCGGCCTGGAAGCCGGGCGAGCGGTTGCTGCTCTCCGGCAAGATGCTCACCGGCCGAGATGCCGCGCACAAGCGGATCCAGGACATGCTCGCCAAGGGCGAGAAGCTTCCCGTCGACTTCACCAACCGCGTCATCTACTACGTCGGCCCGGTCGATCCGGTGCGCGACGAGGTCGTCGGCCCGGCAGGCCCGACGACGGCGACGCGCATGGACAAGTTCACCGAGATGATGCTGGCCGAGACCGGGCTGATCGCGATGATCGGCAAGGCCGAGCGCGGGCCGGTCGCGATCGAGGCGATCAGGAAGCACAGGAGCGCCTACCTGATGGGCGTCGGCGGCGCCGCCTACCTCGTCTCGAAGGCGATCAAGCGGTCGCGCGTCGTCGGTTTCGCCGACCTCGGCATGGAGGCGATCTACGAGTTCGACGTCAAGGACATGCCGGTGACGGTGGCGGTCGATTCGAGCGGGACGTCGGTGCACGAGACCGGGCCGGCCGAGTGGAAAGCACGCATCGCGAAGATCCCCCTCGTCGCCGCCTGAGCCCCGACGCGTCGAGCCCGCTCACCGGGCACCCCGTGAACAAGGGTGTCGAGCGCGAGGGTTCGCCGCTAGTCTCGCCGACTCCCCACCGTCGAAAGATTGCCATGATCGCGAGCCGTTCCGGCCATTTGCGCCTCCTCGCTGCCACGCTGTTGGCGTCTGCGCTCGGCACGGTGAACGCCGCCGACATCATCGTCCTGACCGGCAGCGGCACGAGCAGCCTCAATGCGTCGCTCATCGGAGCCGGCTTCAACGTCATCAACGGCACCCTGGCACCCGGCCAGATCTCCAGCCGCCTGACGGCCAACACGGTCGGTGTCTACATCTGGAACGACGGCTCGCTCGGCAACTCCTTCAGCCCCGTCATTCCCGCACTCGCCTTCAACGCCGGCGACCAGGCAGCGCTCACCAGCTTCACCGCGGCGCACGCCAACATCATCATGGACGGCCTCGCCTGGCGCGGTAACGGCAACGCCGACGAGCGCAACTTCTCGGCCAACGAGGCGATCGCGCTGGCGACGGCCGGCGGCGGCATCGTCCTCGGGGCCGACGACGCGAGCGGCGCGCTGATCGTGCAGCACGTCAACCAGGTCGCCGGGTGGCTGAACTACAGCGCGTGGTCGGGCGTCTACAACACTTCGCCGGCGAACCAGGTCGTGGGCGGCACGTTCTTCACCACGCCGAACGCCGTCAACGTCACGAACGTCGTCGGCACGACCACCTACTCCGAGGTTCCGAACGGCCTGCAGCCGAACGGCAGCTTCCTCTCGACAGCGGTGTTCGGCTTCAACAGTACGCTCAACCTGTGCTGCGGCCCGGTCGCTCCGCTCGGATCAGCGACCTTCAACGGCATCACGTACCAGAACGTCAACCACGTCGTGACGACGAATATCACCGGCGCGGGCATCGATCCTCCGCCGGTCACTGCCGTGCCCGAGCCCGAGACGTACGCGATGCTGATGGCCGGCCTGGCGGCGTTGACCTTCGCCACCCGGCGTCGCCGCTCGACCACCGGCCGCAAGAACCGGTAAGTGCGAAGTTCGACCGTCGCGGCGTTTGCGCCACGCGTTCGAGCCCTGGCGATCGCCGCCCTGCTCGGCGCTGCCGTGCTCGACTCCGGGCGCGCGCAGATCCCGCCGTCGGCCAGCGAGATCTCGTCGTACCGCGGCCTGCACGCCGCCGCCCAGCGCGGCGACGTCGCGACGATCGAGCGCCTCGCGGCGGCCTCGCCCAAGGCGTCGCTCGGCACCCGCGACGCGCACGGCAGAACGCCGCTGCACGTCGCCGCCTTCGCGCGGCAACGCGAGGCCACGCGCGCCCTGATCGCGGCCGGGGCCGACTCCAGCGCCCTCGACGACGATCGCTACGACGCGGTCACGATCGCCTCGGTCGCCGACGACGAGGAGACGCTGCGCACCCTGCTCGCCGCGGGGGCCAGCGCGAGCCTGGTCACGAGCCGATACGACGGCACAGCGCTGATCGCCGCCGCCCACCTCGGCCATGACGGCGTCGTGCGCCAGCTGATCGCGGCCGGAGCGCCGCTCGACCACGTCAACAACCTGCACTGGACGGCGCTGATCGAAGCCGTCGTCCTCGGCGACGGCGGGCCGCGCCACCAGGCGACCGTCGCCGCCCTGCTCAAGGCAGGCGCGAGCACGCGCCTCGCCGACCGCGACGGCAAGACGCCGCTGCAACTGGCCCGCGACCGCGGCTACCGCGAGATGGCGGCAATGCTCGAGTCGGCCGGCGCGCGCTGACGCCCCGAATCGAGCAGCCCTTCCCCGCCAGCGTCACGACGGCACGGGCGTGATCTTGCGAGCTACGAACCCGGACTCTCGCGCCTAATGTCGCACCTCGAAGGGCGCGCGGCGCAGGTCGAGCGCCGGATTGCGGTCGAAGAAGTTCGAGGGCTTGAGCTCGAACGAGAGCTTCTCTCCCGACAGCACCGGCCAGTCCTCGGCCTGCGTCACGTGGTGATGACCGATCGTCACCCAGAGCACGATATCGCGGTTGACGAGGCTCTGGTTGTTGCGCACGTACTGCGGCAGGCCCGGCGCACCCGGATGCTGGTTGGGCGTGTCGCCCGCGGCGTAGCGCTCGTCGGCGTCGAACGCCGTGATCCAGAGGTTGTGTGCCACGAATCCGGCGCGCTGGTAGTCGGCCTCCGCAAGCAGCGGCTCGACGCTGTTGTGCGAGTGCAGGGTGTAGCCGACGCGCTCGCCGAGCGCATTGCGGCGACCCTCGTTGACCACCTTCCATTGATCGTGCCCGTGGTCGAGCTGGCCCTCGCTCTCGTTCTCGATCGCCCGCTCGGTCAGGGTCCAGATGCTCTTGCGCGGGCCGGGGGCCGGCCGCTCCTTCAGCTTGCCGAGGACGAAGGTGTTGCTCTGGCCGTCGATGTCGAGGTCGAGGCGGAAGTTGAAGTGATGACTGTGAAAGGGCGCGACCAAGCCAGCCGCCACCGGCGCGGCGATCCGCTGCTCGCCTGCGCCGTGCTGCATGACGGCGTTGCCGACCGCCTTGGGCGCGTCGATGCCGGTCAGGCCGACCTCCACCCGCATGCCGCCGCTCTGGGTGAACACCCAGTCGAGCAGGTAGTCGTAGTTGCCGACCTGGGCGATGCTGCGCACCACCAGCTCGACTTCGGCGCGGCCCTCGTAGGCGCCGCCGGCGAATTGCTCGAAGTGGCGCCACGCGGGATTGCCAGTCAGCCGCTCGAAGACACCCATCACCCGCGGCAGCGGCAGCGGAATCACCGGCAGGTTCGGATCGGGAATCGCTGCGGCGACGAGGCCGTCGAGCAGCACCGCGTTCGCCGGCACGTCGAGCCCCGGCGCGAGCGGCGAGGCGAGCAGGCCGAAGCCGAACTCGCCGGCATCCATGTAGGTGCGATAGAACCAGTTGGCGCTCGGGTCCTGATACGGCACGAAGATCTCGGCGAGCGAACCCTGGTACATCACCTGGCGCCGGTCGTAGGTGACGAGCGAGATCACCGGCCCCGAGCGGCGCTCGAAGCGGGCGTGGAAGCGCCACTTCTGCCATTCGATGAAGTTGCCGTCGAAGCGGAAGTTCGGGCCCGCCGGCTGGCTGATGCGGATCGGCTTCAGCTCCGGTCGCAGCCCGTAGGCAGCGCCGATGCTCGCCTCGTCGAAGTTGTGCGTGGCCGCCGGAATCTGCACGACACCGGTGTCGATGAGCTTGATGATCTTTCGCTCGTCGAGGTCGATGATCGCCTGCAGGCCTTCGATCGGCCGCGCGTAGAGGTTGATCGTCGCACCTTCGGTGTAGTACATCTGGGCCTTGACGATCCGCCGCGTTTCCTCGGGCAGGCCGAACGATCCCGGCGTCAGCGGCGTGACGAAGACCTGCTGCTGCTGCGCCTGGGAGCGGATGCCGCGCAGGGCCAGCGCATTCAGGAATGCGGGGTCGCTGAAGACGAACGAGAAGTCACTCACTTCCTGGATCGTCAGTCCGAGCTGGCCGTCGCTGTTCGGGATCGCCAGCGGCGCCGTGTACGTGCCCTGGCTCAGGTTCACCGTGCTCTTGAAGCTGCGCTTGTTCTGGCGGAAGAAGACCGTGGCCGATCGGTTCGGCGCCGCGCCGGCGCGGTACGACAGTACCTCGTGCTTGGCTGGCTCACGCAGCTCGATGCTCTGGAAGATCGCGCCGCGCTGAGCCGCGCGACCCTGGAGCAGGATGTTCGCCGCCGCCAGGATCTCGTCGGCGGTGAGCGGATCCATCGGATGCGGCGGCGCCGCGACGGCGATCTGCGCAGCCAGGCCGAGCAGGAAGGCAGAGAGAAGGCTTCGTCTCGTCATGAGCGACTCCTCGTCGTGTGTTTCGAGTATGACCTGTCGCGGGGGATCGATCGGGTCACCGCCAAGCCGCGCCTGCAGACACGCGATCTTGGCGGCAGCGCAACCACTCCCAGGTAACGGCAGCGGTGTGCGACGCACTCGCGGCGCGGCGCGGCCAGCGCGGCGCCTGAGCGCGCCGAGCGCCGCGAACATCGCCGCGCCCGGCGCAGCGCCTACTGGGCGACCGTGGTGACGACGCCGGCGGGCGTGACCTTGCGGACCGACTGGTTTTTGCTGTCGGCGACGTAGACATTGCCGGCGGCGTCGACCGCGACGCCGAGCGGCCCGTTGAAGCGGGCCGCCGTCCCCGTGCCGTCGCTGCTTCCCGGGTTGCCGGCCAAGCCGGCCAGCGTCGTCACGTCGCCGGCGAGCGTGACCTTGCGCAGGTTGTGATTGCTCCGGTCGGACACGTAGATGTTGTCGGCGGCATCGACCGCGATGCCGCGCGGATCCCCGAACCTGGCGGCGGTGCCGGAACCGTCGACGCTGCCGAAGGAGCCGGCCAGCCCCGCCAGCGTGGTGACGACACCGGCGGGCGTGACCTTGCGGATCGTGGCACTGCTGCCGCCGTCGGCGACATAGACGTTGCCTGCGGAATCGAGGGCGAGGTCCAGGGGCTGGCGGAACCGGGCCGCGCTGCCCGTGCCGTCGGCGGTGCCCTGGCTGCCGGCCGAGCCGGCCAAGGTCGTGACGACGCCGGCCGGGGTGATCTTGCGGATCGTCGGCGCGAAGCCGGCGACGTAGACGTTGCCAGCCGTATCGATCGCCAGACCGTGCGGGCTGCTGAACCGGGCCGCGCTGCCGGTGCCGTCGGCGGCCCCGCCGGAGCCTGCCATACCGGCCAGCGTGCTGACGACACCCGCCGGCGTGATCTTGCGGATCGTGTTGTTGAAGGTGTCGGCGACGTACAGGTTGCTGGCGGCGTCGACGACGAGGCTGCGCGGCGTGTCGAAGCGGGCGGCGCTGCCGGTGCCGTCGGCGCTGCCGGCGCTGCCGGCCAGACCGGCCAGCGTGCTGGCGACACCGGCGGCCGTGATCTTGCGGATCGTGTGGTTGTCGGTATCGGCGATGTAGATGTTGCCGGCGGCGTCGAACGTCACGTCGTTCGGTGCGTTCAGAGACAGCACCGGCGCTGCCGTCACCGTCAGGGTCGCAGCGCTGCTGGTCGCGCCGCCCGAGCCGTTCGTGAACACTGCGCGATAGCGCTTGCCGGTGTCGGCCGGCGCGGTGGCCGGCGTCGTGTAGCTGGCGCCCGTCGCACCGATGATGTTGGCCCAGGTCGCGCCGGCATCGACGCTCTGCTGCCACTGCGTCGTCGGCGTCGGCGTGCCGCTGGCCGCCGCGCTGAAGGTCGCGGTGT
This sequence comes from Burkholderiales bacterium, assembly GCA_038236565.1. GTDB lineage: Bacteria > Pseudomonadota > Gammaproteobacteria > Burkholderiales > Burkholderiaceae_C > Schlegelella_A. The sequence continues at coordinate 7,014 of JBBRZP010000028.1, forward strand.
TGGGTGCCACAACGGCGGCATCGGCCGGCTGGAACGTGACGATCGGCGCCGCCGCGGCGGCATTGACCGTCAGGACCGCGCCGGTGCTGACCGCGTCGGGGTTGATGCCGTTGCTGGCGACGGCGCTGAAGACCGCGCTGCTGCAGCCGAGGGGAACAGCGCTGAGCGTGAGGACGGCGGCGCCGGCGCCGCTGACCGTGGCGCCGCCGCAGACGCCGCCCGCCTGCACGCCGTTGACGAGGTTGGCGCCGTTGATGCGCCATTGGAGCGCCGGCGCCGGGGTGCCGGTCACCACGGCGCTGAAACTCGCGCTCGCGCCGGCCACGATCGACTGCGCCGCCGGTTGGCTCGTGAACTGCGGCGCCGCAGGCGCGCCGTTCACCGTCAGCAGCGCCGCGCTGCTGGTGACACTGCCGGCGCCATTGCTGACGCGGACGCGAAAGCGTTGCCCGCTCAGCGCCGTGGCGGTGCTGCCGAGCACCAGGCTGGGGGCGTTCGGGCCGCCGGCCACCGGGGCGAAGGTGACGCCGCCGTCGCTGCTCGACTGCCACTCGTAGCTCAGGGCGGTGCCGGTGGCGGTGACGGTGAAGGTGGCGGGAGCTGGCGCGGTCACGGTCTGGTCGGCCGGCTGCACGGCGATCGCCGGCGCGACGACCGCCCGGGTGACGGTGAGCCGAGCCGCGCTGCTCGTCACGCTGCCGAGGCTGTTGCTGACGACGACGCGATAGAGCTTGCCGCTGTCGCCGAGCGTGGCCGCGCCGGTGGCGTAGCTGCTTGCGGTGGCGCCGGCGATGGTCGTGAAGACGATGCCGTCGGCGCTGTCCGACCACTGGTACGCGAGCGGAGCGGCACCGCTTGCTGCGACGTCGAAGGTAGCGAAGTCGCCGACGACGACACTCTGATCGGCCGGCTGGCTGTTGACGATCGGAACGGTCGGATCGTCGACGATGCCGCCGCAGGCGGCCAGCGCGAGGCCGATGACGGCGACCGCGGCGCGCCGGAGCGCGGCGCGCCAGGCCAGGGGCGAAGCCGAAGGCGAAAGGATGGCGAGGGTGTTCATGTCGGTGCCCGTTTCAGGAGGAGTGGTGTGCGGCGGTGCTACTCGGCGAGGCGCAGAACGCCGCTGCCGATGCGAAAGTTCGCGCCGCTGCTCGCGGTGCTGGTGAGGTCGCAGCCCGAGGGTCCGCAGGGCGGCGCGCCGAGCTGGTACTTGCCGAGCGCGTCGGCACCCTGCACGCCGGCGATGAAGGTGTTTCCGACCGACCGCAGGGTGACGCCCGGCGCCACCGCCACGTTGAGCCCGGTCGTCTGGTTGCCGGTCGTGTGCCGGCGATGACGTTGTTGCCCGGGCGCCAGCGGCAGGAGCAAGGTGAGGGTCGATCGTGTCGGTGTCATGGGAACTCCGGTGCAGCTGCGTCTTCAGCGAATGCCGTGCGGCAAGGCGCCGGTGTCCAGCCCGGCGAGGTAGCGGATCAGCTCGGGCATCGACTCGAAGGTGAGCGAGTCGGCGGGCGAGCTGCCGCGCAGCTCGGCGCGCCAGATCGGCCTCAGCCCCTCGGGCTGCGGCGTCAGGGCGACGTGCAGCTCGAAGCGCAGGGCTCGGGGTGGGGATCGATCGGTGGCCATCGCGATGTCGGGTGCTTTGACATCACGATAGAAAGGCAGCGTTGAAAGAGCGTTGAAACGCTCCGCCGCGCGTTCAGGGATCGAGGCGGGCGCCTGCCAGGGCTTCGCTCAGGTGGGTGGCGTACAGCCGCGGCACGCGACCCGAAGCCAGCAGTTCGCGGGCGCGCCGGGCGGCCGGCTCGTCGACGCTGCCGCTGGCCGCCGCAAGCCGCAGCCGCTGCTCGAGCCAGGGCGACTGCTGGTCGACGGCGACCTGCATGTCGATGGCGACGGCGTCGAGATGCCGGCGCGCCAGCGCCGTGTCGCCGAGCGCCCGTGCGGCGGCGCAGCCGATCCAGGCGCAGGCGAAGCGATCTTCCATGCGCTCGAGCCCTGGCACGGGCGGCAACGCGGCAAGGGCGTCGGCAGGACGTTGGTCGGCGAGGGCCAGCCACGCCCTTTTCCAGGCTTGCTGCGCGGCGTAGACGTTGCCCTCGTGGCCCAAAGCCAGCGGCGCGAGCAGCACCTCGGCGTCGTCGACGAGCGTCCTCGCCCGGCCCAGGTCGCTGATCAACAGGAACAGGTCGACGACGAGGTGCAGCGTGCCGATCCGATCGGTCGGCCGGCCCTCCCCGACCGCGAAGGCAATGAGCCGATCGCCGGCGCTCCGCGCGGCGTCGACCTCGCCGCGCAGGAAGTGCACGAAATAACGCGCTTCGCGAAAGGCGCGCTCGGCGTACCGATGCTCGAAGCCCGGGGCGAGCGCTTCGCCTTCGTCGAGCAGGGCCGCCGCGGCGTCGATGTCGCCGCCATCGGTGAGTAGCTTGACCAGGTTGAGAATCGCGCCGCGCTGCGCCGCCACGTTGCCGGAACGTGCCGCCAGGGCGCGCGCCCGCTGCAGATCGGCGGTCGCTTCCGCGACGCGACCCAGGTGGTTGTGGACCAGACCGCAGACGGTGAGTGCCCGCGCCAGCCCCGCAGAGGCCTCGATCGATTCGTGCACCGACACCGCCCGGCGTGCCGCGAGCGCGGCGGCCGACAGCTCGCCGCCTCGATAGGCCGACACGGCGTAGCTGAGCAAGAGCGCCGCGAGCTGCGGCCGCGCCGACGGCTCGTCTTCCAGCAACGCCATCGCTTCGCTCTGGAGCGCCTGCGCCTCGGCCTGCCGGCCCTGCAGCGACAAGACGGAGGCGCGAACGGCGAGCGCCTGCGCACGCAGCGCCGGCCCGGCACCCATCAGGTCGCTCGACAACGAGTCGACGAGCACCAGCGACTCGTCGACTCGATCGGTGCCGCACAGATGCTCGGCACGAGCGAGCTGGACGCCGAGGACCGCGCGCCGGCCGGCGGAGGCGTCTTCATCGGCTGCGGCAGCCTCTGCCGCGGCGGCGAAGGCAGCGTCTGCGGCGGCCCGGTCGGTGCCTCGCATGTGCAGGTTCGCCATCGCGACATGAATGCCGGCAGCCGTTCGGCCCGCGGCGCCATCGGCCAGGGCCTGTCGGTACTGCGCAGCCGAATCAGCGAGCGCATGAACGCGAAGCGCCGCCTCCGCCGCGAGGACGCGCCAGCGCACTGCCATCGTCGGACGCAGCGCCGCCTCCCACTGCGCCGCCACCAGCGCCGGCAGGGCTCGGCCCGATTCCATCTCGCGAGCCAGCCGTTCGTGCAGCAACCGGCGCCGTCCCGCGGACAGGCCCTGAACAAGCGATTGACGAACCAGGTCGTGGGAAAACCGCCAGCCGTTGCCCGAATCTCGAATCAGGTGCGCGGCCTGGGCATGTTCGAGAGCCGCCACCACTGTCTCCTCGTCGACTTTGCTCACGATCGCCAGTAGCTGCGGCTCCATGTCGCCGCCCATGAGAGCCGCCACCTCGAGCAGCCGCTGCACCGGCACGCCGAGCGCGCGCACGCGCGCGAGAACGGCGGCACGCACGCTGGGCGGCACCGACAACTCGGCGTAGTTTTCGGTGTGCTCGTCGAACGGTGTGCTCCAGCCACCGGCATTGGCGACGAGCAATCCCTGCGCGAACAGATGGCGCAGTGTTTCGAGGAGGAAGAAGGGGTTGCCCTCGGTGGCATCGTGCAGGCGCTGCGAGAAGAGGCGCCCGCCGGGCGAGCCGGACAGCGCATGCGTCAGCGCCAGCACCTCGCTCGGGTCCATGCCCTCCAGTGCCACCGCCACGGCGCGCCGGCTGTCGATGTCGGCGCGCTGTCGTTGGAGGGCCGCTGTTGGGAGCTGGGCGCTTCGATAGACGATGACCCAGGCGACCGTTTCATCCGTCGCAGGGGCGGGGTCTTCGAGGCGGGACCAGAGCTCCACGCTCGCCGAGTCGCCCCATTGCCAATCGTCGAGGACGAGGGCGCTGAAGTTTCCCTGCATCAGCAGCCGCCAGGCCTCGGTGGCGGCTGCCAGCAAGCGCTGCCTCGCTTCGGCGGTCGGCAACGCCTGCGGGGGCTCGCCAAGCTCCGGCATCAGCTGCGACAGCTCGCGCCGAACCCAGTCGGGCAGTGCGACATCGGGCGCCGAGTCTCGCAAGGCGCGCAGCAGGCGCACCACCGAGGCGTAAGGCAGCTCGGCGTCCTGCGGCTCGCAGGCGACGCGCAGCCAGGGCCCACGGGCCGACGCGACCTCGCTTGCCAGGCGCGTCTTGCCGACTCCCGCGGGTCCGTGAAGGTAGACGCGCTGGCCGCGCGCCCAGGCGGCCTCGATCTGCTGCTGCGAAGCGCCGCGCCGAACGAACGGTGCGATCGCCGGCATCCCGATGGGTGTCGCGGTGACCGCGGCGGATGCGGTCGGCGCCGTCTCGGCAACCGGCCCGAGGCGACGGCGCAAGTCGAGCGCCAGCCTGCGAGCTGGCTCCGACGGTGCGACGTCGAGCTCGTCGCGCAAGGCTTCGGCGTATCGTTGGTAGTCATGCAAGGCGCCGACCGGGTCGCCGAGCTCCGCACGCAGGCGAACCACCTGCAACGCCGCCGACTCGTCGCAGCGGTCGGCCGCCCATCGCTGCACGTGCAGCGCCAGTGCCGCCGCAAGCTCGCCCCGTTCCTCGCTGGCGCTCGCCTCTCGGGCCAGCAGGTCGAGCCGGCGCTCGCCGAGCTGTTCGCGCCAACGCTGCAACCAGACGTCGAGCTCGGGGCTGCCGACGCCGTCGAGTCCTTCGAAGGCCGGCATGCCCTCGCCGTCAAGGACGTCGTCGCGCAGCAGGCGTAGCGCATCGACAGCGAAGGCAGGATCGAGGGCGAGAGCGCCGTCGGCCGCCTCGACGAGGGGCACACCAAACTCGCGCAGCCGGAACAGCTCACGCCGCAGGTTGCGCCGCGCGCCGGCCAGTTCGATTTCGGGCCATAGCAGCCCGGCCAGGCGTCCGCGCGTGACGCCACCGTCGAGCGCGACCACCGCCAGCAGCGCGAGGGCTTTGCGCGAGCCGACCCGGGCGGCCAGACCCTCGATCAGAAGGCGGGGCGCCCCGAGCAGTTGCAGCAGCATCGGTTGCGGCGTCGCGGCGGTCATCGTTCGGCGATCTTAGGGCGCCGGCCCCGCCAGCCGCTATTCGGCGAGCCGCGAGGAGCCGCTCGTGATGGAGCTCAAGGCAGAGGAGAGCGGTGAGGACGAGTCGCGACGATGTCAGCGCGCAGCGACGCGGGGCCGCAGCGGCGGCCAGCGGCTCGCGCGCGGCGGCAAGCTTGGCGTGGATGAGCCGGCCGCACTCGGGCGACAGGCGCGAGCGGATGGCGCTCCTGAACGGCTCGTGCACACCGCCAACCTGAATCTTGGAGCGGACCGTCGTCGCACAAGAACTGCTGGGTATCGAGCGCTGCCCGGAAATCGCCACACGCCTCGGGCGCTTCGCTGTCGCGGCCTCCTCCCTGGCGCCATCGGCGGCGCCTGCGCTCGCGCCGTTCACGCAGCCAGTCGCCGAACCGTGGCGGGTCGTCGAGATCGAGCCCGTCGAGGAAGGGCGCCGAGAGCTGCGTGCGGACTGCGCTGCCCTGCCCGTCTGCGAGAGCCTGCTCGACGCCGTCGAGCTCGCTGACGAGTCCGGCCACCGCAACAAGATCGCTGTCGACGACGAGCGCCTCGCGTAGGCCGACGGTCCGCAGCCGGTGCAGCGCCCGCCGCAGGTTGCGCCGCGCCGTCGGCTCGTCGAGCTCGGGCCAGAAGAGGTCGGCAAGGCGGTCGCGCGGCGAGCGCCCTTCGAGCGCCAGGTAGACCAGGAGCGCCAGGGTCTTGCGCACCGGCATCGCGATCGGTTGAGCACCGCGCATCATCGCGACGGCGTCGCCGACGGCTGGGCCGTGGCGTCGGGATCGATCATGACGAACCGGTCGCGTCGTGGAGACCTGCGCGTGCCGTCGGACCGGCGGCGACTGCAGCCGCGAAGGACCGCGCTGTCGCGCGGCTGACAGTCAGGTCGATGGCGGCGCGCTTCCGCCGGATCATCCGCGTGGATGATGCAGCGCGTGCAGCTGCTTCAGTCGCTCGCGCGCGACGTGGGTGTAGATCGTCGTCGTCGAGATGTCGGCGTGGCCGAGCAGCATCTGCACCGCGCGCAGGTCGGCGCCGTGGTTGAGCAGATGCGTCGCGAAGGCGTGGCGCAGCGTGTGCGGCGAGAGCGGCGCGGTGATGCCGGCGCGCGCCGCGTGCGCCTTCAGGAGCTTCCAGAACATCTGCCGCGTCATCGGGCCGCCGCGCCCGGTGACGAACAGCGCGTCGCTCGACTGTGCGCCGAGGATCGTCGGGCGTGCATCGGCGACGTAGCGCTCGATCCACACCAGCGCCTCTTCGCCGAACGGCACCAGCCGCTCCTTGCTGCCCTTGCCGGTGACGCGCAGCGCACACTCGACGAAGCTGACGTTGACGGTCTTGAGACCGACGAGCTCGCTCACGCGCAGTCCGCTCGCGTAGAGCAGCTCGAACATGGCGCGATCGCGCAGGCCGAGCGGCAGGTCGGTGTCGGGCGCGGCGAGCAGCGCTTCGACCTGTGCTTCGCTCAGCGATTTGGGCACGCGCAGCGGCTGGCGTGCGGCGTCGAGCTTCAAGGTCGGATCGGCGCCAAGCAGATGCTCGCGCACGGCCCAGCGGAAAAAGCGCTTGAAGACCGTCAGGCGCCGGTTCGTGCTCGTCGGCGCACTGCCGGCGTGGCGCGCGAGCGCGTAGCCGCGCAGGTCGGTCTCGGTCGCCTCCTCGAGCGCCCTGCCCGACTCCGCGCCGAGCCAGGTCGCCAGCAGTGTGAGGTCGCGCCGGTACGCGGCGAGCGTGTTGGCGGCGAGGCCTTCCTCGATCCAGATCGCGTCGCAGAAGCGATCGATCGAGGCCGCGCTCTCCTGGGCCATCGTCGCGGGCGCCGCCTCGCTCTGGCGCACGGCCATCCCCGCGTTACCCGAGTGTGAGCCGCTGCGGTGCGGCGATGGCGACGGCGATCAGCCGGTTGTCCTCGATGAAGGGCAGCGCCGACGGCAGGTTGTCGAAGACCGTCGCCACGTGGCCGGCGACGACGTCGTTCAGCGCCGCGCCCGCGGGCGCCGCAGGGCCGATCTCGGTCGCGGCGGCGAGGCGGGTTCTGCGATGCATGGTGCCTGTCTCCGGGGATCGATCGTGTCGTGGCCGCAGTCTAGCGATCCGTGCATTCGCTCAATCCAGCGCGCGGCGCGGAAGCGCTCCGGCCGGCGCCGGCGACGCCTGCTGCAAGGCCCAGTCGATGTGCTCGCGCACGAGCTCGCTCGCGCCTTCGCGCCGCTCGCGCAAGGCGCGCGCGATGGCGGCGTCGCCGCTCGCCGCGAGCGCATTGCCGAGCGCGACGGCGAGGTTTCTCTGCCAGCGCTCGAAGCCGATGCGGCGGATCGCGCTGCCTTCGGTCGCACGCAGGAACTCGTCTTCGCGCCAGGCCCAGAGGGCGAGCAGCGACGGGCCGTCGAGCTCGGGGCGGACGTCGAAGTCGGCGAGCGGGCTGGCGCTGGCGAACTTGTTCCACGGGCAGGCGAGCTGGCAGTCGTCGCAACCGTAGACGCGGTTGCCGATCGCGGTGCGGAACTCGATCGGGATCGCGCCCTTGGCCTCGATCGTGAGGTAGGAGATGCAGCGCCGCGCGTCGAGCTCGTATGGCGCGACGATGGCGCGCGTCGGGCAGACCTCGATGCACGCCGTGCAGCTGCCGCAATGGTCGCTCGCCGGCGCGCTCTCGGGCAAGGCGACGTCGACGAAGATCTCGCCGAGAAAGAACATCGAGCCGGCGTCGCGGTCGAGCACCAGCGTGTGCTTGCCGCGCCAGCCGATGCCGCTCCTCGACGCGAGCTCGACCTCGAGCACCGGCGCCGAGTCGGTGAAGACGCGGTGCCCGAACGGCCCGATCTCGGCCGCGATGCGGTCGGCGAGCTGGACCAGGCGCCGGCGCAGCACCTTGTGATAGTCGCGGCCACGGGCATAGATCGACACCGCGGCCGCCGACGCCGACGCGAGGCGATCCCATTCGACGCGCTGCCAGCCGGCGCCTGCGGCGCGCGGCAGGTAGTCGAGCCGCGCCGTGATCACGCTCACCGTGCCCGGAACCAGCTCGGCCGGACGCGCCCGCTTCATGCCGTGCGCGGCCATGTAGTCCATCTCGCCGTGAAAACCGTTGTCGAGCCAGGCGGCGAGGCGCGGCTCGGCCGACGCGAGGTCGATGCCGGCGACGCCAATCTGGGAAAATCCCAGCGATCGTCCCCATGTCCGCATGCGCTCGAGCAGGGACGCGCCATCGAAAGGAAGAGGCTCGCTCATTGGTGTCGACGTCGATTCTAGAAACACGCCTCGCGGCCTGGCCCGACGAGGCCGCCTGCGCCGCGACCGCGGCGCAGCTCGCCTCGAGGATGGGCTCGCATCCTGCGCTCGCCGACGCCTTCATCGAGCTGCACGGGCCGCTCGGCGCCGGCAAGACGACTTTCGCGCGCCACCTGTTGCACGCGCTCGGCGTCACGGGCGCGATCAAGAGCCCGACGTATGCCTTGATGGAACCATACGTCGCCGGCGCGGCAGCCGGCGGGTTCGCCATCGGCCACTTCGACTTCTACCGCTTCGACGACCCGAACGAGTGGGAGGACGCCGGCTTTCGCGAGGTCTTCGCCGACCCGGGGCTGAAGCTCGTCGAGTGGCCCGAGAAGGCCGAAGGCCTGCTGCCGCCGTGCGACCTTCGCCTCTCGATCACGCCGCATGAAGGCAGCGACGTGCGCGACGCGCGCTTCGAGGCGATGAGCGCGCGCGGCCGGGAGCTCCTGCCGTGAGCGTGTCGCGCCGAACCGCTCTCGGCCGCATGGGCGTCGCGGTGCTCGTGCTCGGCGCGCGCGACATCGCCTGGGGCGCGGCCATCGTCGCCGTGCGCGTCTGGCCGGCCGACGAGTACACGCGCGTCACGATCGAGTCGGATGCGGCGCTTTCGGCGCGCCACTTCCTCGCCGCCGGCCCCGACCGCCTGGTGATCGACATCGACGGCCTCGAGCTCAGCCCGCAGCTGCGCGAGCTCATCGGCAAGGTCCGCTCCGACGATCCGTTCATCGCCGGCGTGCGCGTCGGCCAGAGCCGGCCGCGCGTCGTCCGCATGGTTATCGATCTCAAGCAGGCGACCGTGCCCGAGGTGCTCACGCTGCCGCCCGTCGCCGCGTACCAGCACCGGCTCGTCTTCGACCTGCATCCGACGCGCGAGGTCGATCCGCTGCTCGAGCTGATCCGCGACCGCGAGCAGGCCGAGCAGAAGGCGGCCCAGTCGGTGCAGGACGCGCTCGGCGAATTCATCGGCAAGGTCGCCGGCGGCGGCAGCGCCGCTGCGTCCGCGCCGCCGTTCTCGGCTTCGGCGCCGATCGTCGCGCGCGCTGCATCGGGCGCCGCATCGATGCCGGCGCGCCCGGCCATCGCTGGAACGACACTGCCGCTCATCGCGCAGTCGAAGATCGATCGTCTCGTCGTCGTCGCCGTCGATCCCGGCCACGGCGGCGAGGATCCGGGTGCGACCGGCCCGAGCGGCCTGCACGAGAAGGACGTCGTCCTCGCGATCGCGATGCAGCTGCGCGACCGCCTCAACGCCATCCCGAACATGCGCGCGATGATGACCCGAGACGCCGACTTCTTCGTGCCGCTGCACGAGCGCGTGAAGAAGGCGCGCCGGGTCCAGGCCGATCTCTTCGTCTCGATCCACGCCGACGCCTTCCTCACGCCCGAGGCGCGCGGCGCATCGGTGTTCGCGCTGAGCCAGGGCGGCGCGACGAGCACGGCGGCGCGCTGGATGGCGAACAAGGAGAACGCCTCCGACCTCGTCGGCGGCACCAGCGTGCGCGTCAAGGACGAGACCGTGCTGCGTGCGATGCTCGACATGAGCACGACCGCGCAGATCAAGGACAGCCTCAAGCTCGGCGGTGAAGTGCTCGGGCAGATCGGCAAGGTCGGCAAGCTGCACAAGGGCAGCGTCGAGCAGGCGAGCTTCGCGGTCCTGAAGGCGCCCGACGTGCCGTCGATCCTGGTCGAATCGGCGTTCATCTCGAATCCCGAGGAAGAGAAGAAGCTGCGCGATCCGCAGTACCAGGCGCAGCTCGTCGAGGCGCTCGCGACCGGCATCCAGCGCTACTTCGCGCGCAACCCGCCGCTCGCGCGGTCGCGCCAGCTCTAGCGACGCGATCAGCCGGCGGGCCGGGATAATCCTGCGCACATCGCCACGTCGCCACGCTGGCGAAGGAGACGCGATGCTGCACCCGCAAGCCCAGGCCCTCATCGATCTCATCGTCGAGCGGCGCATTCCGCCCATGCACACGCTGACGCCAGTCGATGCCCGCGCGTTCTATCGCGAGCGGCGGGCACTGACGCAGCCCGCGGCGCCCGAGGTCGGCGAGGTGCGCGAGCTGAGCTGCGACGGACCGCGCGGGCCGGTTCCGCTGCGCCTCTATCGCCCGATCGGCGTGCGCGACGGCGCGGCGACGCCGCTTCCCGTGCTCGTCTACTTCCACGGCGGCGGCTGGACGATCGGCGACCTCGACACCCACGACGTGCTCTGCCGCGAGCTCTGCAACGGCTCGGGCTCGGCCGTCGTCGCGGTCGACTACCGGATGGGTCCCGAAGACCCGTTCCCTGCGGCCGGCGACGACTGCCTCGCCGCGACCTACTGGGTGCGCTCGCACGCCGCCGGGCTCGGCATCGATGCGCGCCGGCTCGCAGTCGGCGGCGACAGTGCCGGCGGCAACCTCGCCGCAGTCGTCGCGATCGCGGCGCGCGACAGGGGCGACCTGCCGATCGCGTTCCAGCTGCTGATCTATCCGGCCACCGACCAGCGGCGCGCCCATCCCTCGCACACGATCAATGGAGCAGGCTATCTGCTCACGCGCGAAACCATCGCGTACTACCACGACAACTATTTCGACCAGCCCGCGCACGACCTGGACTGGCGCGCGTCTCCGCTCCTGCACGACGATCTGTCGCGCCTGCCGCCGGCACTGGTGCTGACCGCGGGGTTCGATCCGCTGCGCGACGAGGGACTGGAGTACGCCGATCGGCTGGTGGCGGCCGGCAGCCGCGCGACCTACGTCTGCTTCGAGCGCCAGATCCACGGCTTCATCACCATGGGCAAGGTGATCGACGAGGCCAACGCCGCGGTCAACCTGTGCGCCGCAGAGCTGGCGCGCGCGCTCGCGCGCTGAGGCGCCCGGTGGTCCGAGGTCATCGCGGCGCCATGGCGCCGCGATGACGCCGGCTCACTTCGGCGAAGACGCCGGCGTGACCGCGCTCTTGACGTTGTGCGCGCCCTTCTTGACCGCGGTGCCGGTCTTGCGACCGATCTCGGCGGTCGCGTGGCCGGCGTCCTTCGCCGCTTCCTTCGCGCCGCTGCCGATGTCGCGGCCGGTGTCTGCCACGTCGTGCCCGAGCGTGCGACCGGCTTCGGCGGTCGTGTGACCGACCTTGCGGCTGGTCTTGGCAACGGCGTGGCCGGTCTTCTTCGCGGCCGACGAGGCGGCTTCGCCAACCGATTCGGCGGCATGGGCAGGAGCGGCAATGGCGGCGATGGCCAGCGCGGAGGCGGCCAGGGAGAGGCGGATCATCATGTTGTTCTCCGAAAGGGAAGGATCGAGCCATGGAAACGGCCTCGCCGGGAGGGCCGTTGACACGGCCCCGAAGGAACCTGAGGCGAAGTCGCAGAATCGACCGGTCCGCCCTGCCTGACGGGCCGACTCCCGGAGGACCCGACATGACCACCCTTGCCCGCTCCCTTGCTCTTGCCCTCGCTGCCTCCCTTGGCGGCGCCGCGGCCCTGGCTCCCGACGGCGCGCTCGCGGCCGGCGGTCACGCTTTCGCGAGCGGCCGTCATTCCCCCGGCAGCGGCAACTGGCACGGCGGCGGCGGCTGGCGCGGCGACCATTGGGGCCACCGCGGCCACGTCCGTCAGGGCGTGTTCTGGGGCGGCGTCGGGCTCGGCCTGGGCTTCGGCCCTATCGGCTACTACGGCGGCGCCTGGGGGCCGTACGGGTATGCGCCCTACGGCTGGTACGACCGCGGCTACCTCGACGACGCGCCAACCGTGATCGTCGACCCCGGCCCGGCGACGCTCGTCGATCCGGGGAGCCGCGCCGGCCACGCCATGCCGCAAGCCTCGCGCTCGCCCGATCCGATCTTCTATCCGAACAACGGCCAGAGCGCCGCGACCGCCGAGTCCGACCGGCGCGATTGCAACCGCTGGGCGACGACGCAGAACGGCGCGATGGCCGACGCGAGCATCTTCCAGCGAGCGACCCTCGCGTGCATGGAAGGGCGCGGCTACACCGTCAGGTAGCGGGCGGCGCCTTCGCGGACGGCCAGAGCGGCAGGACGATCTCGGCCGGCAGGCCACCAACCGGCCGCCTGGCGATCGTCACGTCGCCCTGGCGACGCAGGAGTTCGAGCCGGTGACCACTTTGCATCGCCGTCGACACAGACGCGCGACGCGATTCGGCCGTGAACGATTGCGCGACCGGATGCGATTCCCGCCGCGCGGTCAGATGCGACGCTGCGCTGCGCCGGACAATCCGTGACGCACGGCGCGCGATCACGCAGCGTTAGTCGCACGCCGGCACCGCACCGGCCACGGGAATGGGAAACGATCGCATGACGCCCGAAGACCAGTTCGAGAAGACCTTTCGCCTGGTCTGCCGCCTCGACGATGCCGACATCGACTACGTGCGCGACACCACCGAGTGGATCCAGCGCTGCATCGCGCGCGTGCTCGCCGTCAACCCGACGTCGACCGCCGACGACGTCACCGCCATCGTCGTCGACATGAGCACGCGCGGGCGCTGGCGCCTGATGCGGCCGGAGACGGTCGGCGAGCAGCTCGCGCTGCCGACTCCCGGGATGCCGTCGTGAGCCGCATGCTCCGCGCCGCCGCAGCGTCGCTGTTGCTGGGGGTGCCGTCGTGGTCGATGGCCGCGTCGCCGCAGCTCTTCAAGTGCGTCGAAGGCGGACGGACGGTCTACCAGCAGCAGGCCTGTCCGGTGACCTCGCAGCCCGAGCCCGCGGCGAGCGGCCCGGCTGCCACGACGAAGATCGCCTCCGAGCCCGCGACCAAGGTGGCTGTCCGGCTCAGGCCGGCGTCTCCGCCCGCTTCGAGCGCGCCCGCCACGCCCCGATGAGCACGAGCAGGCCGGGGATGAAGATCGCCGCCCAGATGATCTTGTCCAGGTGCTCCTTCACCCACGGGATGTTGCCGAACAGGTAGCCTGCGACGGTGACCGAGACGATCCAGAGCGCGCCGCCGGTCACGTCGTAGAGCGTGAAGCGGCTGCGCGTCATGCGCGCGACCCCCGCCACGAACGGCGCGAACGTGCGCAGGAACGGCATGAAGCGGGCCGCGACGATCGTCACGCCGCCGTAGCGCTCGTAGAACGCGTGCGCCTGGTCGAAGGCCTTGCGGTTGAACCAGCGCGATTGCTCCCACTGGAAGACGCGCGGCCCGATCAGGCGGCCGATGGCGTAGTTGCTCTGGTTGCCCAGCACGGCCGCGATCCAGAGCAGCACGAGCACGAGCGGCAGGCTCATCAGCCCGGCCGCGCACATCGCGCCGACGACGAAGAGCAGCGAGTCGCCCGGCAGGAACGGCATCACGACGACGCCGGTCTCGACGAAGATGATCGCGAAGAGCAGCGCGTAGACCCAGGCGCCGTAGGTGCGCACGAAGGTCGCGAGATGCACGTCGACGTGCAGGATGAAGTCGAGAACGGGGCCGATGAGATCCATGGCGGCGGATTATCGCGGGGGCGCCCCCCGGAGCGCTTACGGCGCGAGATGTCGACGCTCGCGCGCCGACCGGCGTCAGCGCGACGACGGGCCGGTGTCGAGCCCTGCGACGGCGTCGAACCAGGTCGCCAGCGCGGCCGGATGCGGACGCGCCGGCTCGGCCGCCTGCCAGCGGCGCTTGAGCTGGTTGGCCGCTGCGTGCAGCTGCCAGAGGAACTCCTCGGCGAGCGCCCACAGCTCGATCCGGAACGCGGCGTCCTCGCCGACCTCGCCGGCGATGGCCGAGAGGCCTTCGGCCGTGATGCCGGCGTCGTAGAGCATGCGCTGCAGCGTCTCGTTCTGCTCGTCGACCGACTCGATCAGCTCGCGCAGCGCGCCGTCGAGTTCGCGGCCGATCGCCTTGACCGAGCCGCGCCAGAGATCGAGCACCTTGGTCAGCTGCAGCAGGCGCTCGACCAGCGAGCCGGCCTCGATGCCGTCGGCGCCGTTCGGCGGCGTGGCTGCGAGCAGCTTCTGCACCGTCGCTACATGCACGGGGTCGTAGCGGCGCGGATTGATGCGCAGGAGCAGCGACACGCGCTGCTCCGGAAAGCGGCGCTGGCCGTCGAACATGGCCGTGACGACCTCGGCGAGCGCGAGCACGCGCCCGAGCGGGCTGATCGCGTCGCCGGCGAGGCCGCGCGGATAGCCGGAGCCGTCGAGCCGCTCGTGATGCTCGACCACCGCCCGCACGACGGCCTTCGAATAGGCGCCGAAGCGGTCGACGAGCAGTGACGACGTGATCGGATGCACGTACACCGGCTTCAGGTCATCGCCCGTGAGCCGACCGCCCGAGTCGAGCAGGCCCGACTCGATGTGCAGCATGCCGAGGTCGTGCAGCAGGCCCGCGGCGGCGGCCTCGGTCGCCTGGGCGCGCGTCGCGCCCTTGTCGATGACGAGGCGCGCCGACAGCAGCGCCATCACGACGCTGTGCTCGAAGAGCGGCTCGCGCGTGTCGCGCGCAAGCGCCAGGTAGGTCGTGGCAGACGGCGGCAGCGCGACCGTCGAGAGGGCGTCGAACACCGCCTGGCCGGTCGGCCCCTGGGGCGCGACGCTGGCGAAGAACGGCCAGCGCACGAGCGCGGCCTGCGCCGCTTCGCGAAGTACCGCGGCGTCGACCGTCGACTTCGCGGCCGCGGCCTCTCCAGACTTGAGCGTCAGCCGATGCGAGACCAGCCGCTCGTGGACGCTCTTGTCGATCGTCGAGGCGACGTCGGGCGACCTGGCGCCGCGCGCTTCCTCCATCGCCGCCGACATGCGTGCCGGACGCGCCGGCGCCACGGCCGGGCGCGGCAGCGGCGGGGTGTCGGTCGCGGCCGGCGACGGGCCGGGCGTGGCGGGACTGGTCATCGAGTGAACGTAACACGAGCCGGGCCGTTTTTGACGAGGGCTCCGGCCCGAGGTGCGAAATCTGCGGCACCTCGCGCCGGCGCGAGTGGCTCCTGCAGCTCACCCCGATGGCCGCGGCGGCCGCTTTCTACAATGCACCCACATGAATGCCTTGCTCGAGCCCGGCCTGCGCCGACCGATCCGCGAGCTCTCGAGCGAGCTGATCAGCCAGATCGCGGCCGGCGAAGTCGTCGAGCGGCCCGCTTCGGTGGTGCGCGAGCTGCTCGACAACGCCATCGACGCCGGAGCGACCGCGATCTCGGTGCGCCTCGCGGGCGGCGGCATCCGCGCCATCTCGGTCGAGGACGACGGCCACGGCATCGGCGCCGACGAGCTGCCCGCGGCGCTGCGGCGCCACGCGACCAGCAAGATCGCCTCGCTCGAGGAGCTCGAGGGCGTCGCGACGATGGGATTTCGCGGCGAGGCGCTGGCCGCGATCGCGTCGGTCGCCGACGTCGCCATCGTCAGCCGCACGCTCGGCGCGGCGCACGCGATGCGGCTCGATGCGCGCACCGGCGAGCTCGCGCCGGCGGCGCGCGGCGTCGGCACGACGGTCGAGGTGCGCGAGCTCTTCTTCAACACGCCGGCGCGGCGCAAGTTCCTGAAGACCGAGGCGACCGAGCTCGCCCACTGCGTCGAGGCCGTGCGCCGCCATGCGCTCGTCCGGCCGGAGCTCTCGTTCTCGGTGTGGCACGACGGCAAGGCGATCGCCCGCTGGGCCGGTGCCGGCGCGGTGCAGCGCGCGGGCGAGCTGCTCGGCGCGGGCTTCCTCGAGCACAGCCGCGCGGTCGAGGTCGACCTCGGCGGCCTGGCGATCGCCGGCCGCGCCGGCACGCCGGAGTCCGCGCGGGCGCGCGCCGACCTGCAGTACGTCTACGTCAACGGCCGCCACGTGCGCGACAAGCTGATCGGCCACGCCGTCCGCGCCGCCTACCAGGACGTCCTCCACGGCGGCCGCCAGCCGACGTATCTGCTGTTCATCGACGTTGCACCCGATCGCGTCGACGTCAACGTCCATCCGACCAAGATCGAAGTGCGCTTTCGCGATTCGCGCGAGGTCCACGAAGCGGTGCGCAAGGCCGTGGTCGCGGCGCTCGCGTCGGCGCCGGGCGCGCGCGCGACGGTCGTCGACAGTGCCGCCGTTGCTACCGAGACGACGACGCTCGCCGCCGACCCGGAAGCGACGGCGTTCACGCAGCGCCCGCTCGCCTGGGCCGCGCGCGAGCCACTGGCCGCGCAGCCGTTCCGGGTCGCCGAGCCCGACGCGCCGTTCGCTGCGACGCCGGCGCCAGCCCACGCCGACTGGCCGCTCGGTCGCGCCCTTGCCCAGGTTGCCGGCACCTTCATCCTGGCCGAGAACGCGTCGGGGCTGGTCATCGTCGACATGCACGCGGCGCACGAGCGGATCGTCTACGAGCGTCTCAAGGCCGGCCGCGACGACGGCACGCCGGCGCAGCAGGCGCTGCTGATTCCGGCGACGTTCGCGGCGAGCGCCGCCGAGATCGCGACCGCCGACGCGCACGCCGACACCTTGCGTTCGCTCGGCCTCGACCTCGCGCCGATCGGCACCTCGACGCTCGCGCTGCGCGCCCTGCCCGCCGCGCTCGCCGGCGCCGACGTCGTCGAGCTCGCGCGCGCCGTCCTCGCCGACCTGGCGCAGCTCGGCAGCAGCGACGCGCTCACGCGCGCCCGCGACGAGCTGCTCTCGACCATGGCCTGCCACGGCGCGGTCCGCGCCAACCGCACGCTGACGCTTGCCGAGATGAACGCGCTGCTGCGCGACATGGAGCGCACCGACCGCGCCGACCAGTGCAACCACGGCCGGCCGACGTGGCGCCAGATCACGCTGCCCGAGCTCGACCGCCTCTTCTGGCGCGGGCGCTGACCCCCGCCCCGACGACGATGAAGGATCCGATTCCCGCGCCGCCGGGCGGCCCGCCGAAAGGCCCGGCCGCCACCGGCTCCTCGCACCAGGACGGCAGCCTGCGCCTGTCGAAGCGGATGAGCGAGCTCGGCCTCTCGTCGCGTCGCGAAGCCGACGAGTGGATCGCGCGCGGCTGGGTCCGCGTCGACGGACGCGTCGTCAGCGAGCTGGGCTCGCGCGTCGTACCGGGGCAGCAGATCACGATCGACGCGCGCGCCCGCAATGCGCAGGCGCAGCTCGTCACCGTCCTCGTCAACAAGCCGGTCGGCTACGTCAGCGGCCAGGCCGAGGACGGCTACCAGCCGGCGCGCGTGCTTGTCACCGCGGACCGGCAGTGGCGCGACGACGCGTCGGGCATCCGCTTCCTGCCGCAGCACCTGAGGAGCCTCGTGCCCGCGGGCCGGCTCGACATCGACTCGGTCGGCCTGCTCGTGCTGACGCAGGACGGCCGCGTCGCCAAGCAGCTCATCGGCGAAGACACCGAGATCGAAAAGGAGTACCTGGTGCGCGTCGCGACGGCGCCGGGAACGAGGCTCGCGCCCGCGTCGCTCGCGCTGCTCGGGCATGGGCTCGAGCTCGACGGCGAGGCGCTCAAGCCGGCGCGCGTCGAATGGGCCAACGACGACCAGCTGCGCTTCGTGCTGAAGGAAGGCAAGAAGCGGCAGATCCGCCGCATGTGCGAGGCCGTCGGCCTGCAGGTGCTCGGCCTGAAGCGCGTGCGCATCGGCGCGGTCATGCTCGGCGCGCTGCCGACGGGCGCCTGGCGCTACCTCCGCCTCGACGAGCACTTCGTCGAGGGGTCGCCGATCCGCGTCAATGCAGGTTCAAGTGGCCCCCGAAAAGCCCCAGCAGGCCGATGATGATCAGGTAGATCGCGACGATGAAGTTGAGCAGCCGCGGCACCACGAGGATCAGGATGCCGGCGATCAGGGCGACCAGCGGGCCGATGGCGAGAGTCATGTTCATGGGGTCTCCTCTTGTGGTGCCGCGAGTCTGGCACCGCGCGCCGCCCGCGTCGAGCGAGCATCGCCTGATACCCTCGATGCATGGTCCTCGTGACGTCGCTGCCGGCTGCTCCGCGATCGATGCGCGACGTCGTTGCCGACGCACGCCCGGCCTGAGCGCGGCAGCGACGATGGCTCGCTCCTCGAACGACGCCGAGGTCGGCGCCTGCCTCTGTCTCGCCGGCCCGACCGCGTCGGGCAAGAGCGATGCGGCGATGGCGATCGCCGCGGCGCTCAGCGGCTCGCGGCCGGTCGAGATCGTCAGCGTCGACTCGGCGCTTGTCTATCGCGGCATGGACATCGGCACGGCCAAGCCGTCGCGCGCCGACCGCGAAGCGGTGGCGCATCACCTGATCGACATCGTCGACCCGGGCGAGCGCTACTCGGCCGCGCGCTTCGTCGCCGACGCGAGCGCGGCGATCGTCGCGATCCGCGACCGCGGTGCGCTGCCGTTGCTCGTCGGCGGCACGATGCTCTACTTCAAGGCGCTGTTCGACGGCCTCGATGCGCTGCC
Source organism: Burkholderiales bacterium (assembly GCA_038236565.1). Classification (GTDB taxonomy): domain Bacteria; phylum Pseudomonadota; class Gammaproteobacteria; order Burkholderiales; family Burkholderiaceae_C; genus Schlegelella_A. The sequence continues at coordinate 25,709 of JBBRZP010000028.1, forward strand.
CGCCGCCGACCCTGCGCTGCGTGGCGAGCTCGAGGCGCGCGCCGCGCGCGAAGGATGGCCCGCGCTGCACGCCGAGCTCGCCGTCGTCGATCCGGAGAGCGCCGCGCGTCTCGCGCCACGCGACGGCCAGCGCATCCAGCGCGCGCTCGAAGTGCATCGGCTCACCGGACGCGCGCTCACGGCGTGGCGCACCGCCGCCGACGGCCACCAGCCGCCGCTGATCGCGCTCGAGCCGCTCGACCGAGCCTGGCTGCACGCGCGGATCGCCGCGCGCTTCGAGGCGATGCTCGCCGCCGGCTTCGTCGACGAGGTGCGCGCCCTGCGCGCGCGCAGCGACCTGCATGCCGACCTGCCGTCGATGCGCGCCGTCGGCTATCGCCAGGCCTCGGCCGCACTCGACGCCGACCGGCTCGACGCGCTGCCGGCGACGGCGATCGCCGCGACGCGCCAGCTCGCCAAGCGGCAGATGACGTGGCTGCGCTCGCTCGCCTGGCGCGAGGTCGTCGCGTGCGACGCGGCCGACGCGAGCGAGCGCGCCGTCGTGCTCGCCACCCGCTGGCTCGCGGAAGGCCGCCTTGGCTGAGCCCGTCCTCGACATCGCGGGCCTGGCCAAGCGCTACGGCGCCAGCACGATCTTCGCCGACGTCGATCTCGTGCTCGGCGCCGGCGAGTTCGTCGCCGTCATCGGCGAGTCGGGCGTCGGCAAGTCGACGCTGCTCAACTGTGCCGCCGGCCTCGACAGCATCGACGGCGGCCGCGTGCGCATTGCCGGCACCGACATCCACGCGCTCGCAGAGCCGGCGCAGGCGGTGTTCCGGCGCCATCACCTCGGCTTCGTGTTCCAGGCCTTCCACGTGCTGCCGCACTTGAGCGTCGGTGCCAACGTCGGCCTGCCGCTGCTGCTCCAGCACGCCGCCGATCCGGCGCGCGTCTCGGCGATGCTCGCCGCGGTCGGCCTCGCCGGCTTCGAGACGCGCCTGCCGCAGACCTTGTCGGGCGGCCAGCTGCAACGCGTCGCGATCGCCCGGGCGCTCGTCCACCGGCCGCCGCTCATCCTCGCCGACGAGCCCACCGGCAACCAAGACCCGGAGACCGCCGACCGCGTCCTCTCGCTGCTCGCGACGCAGGTGCGCGAGCACGGCGCCGCGTGCCTGCTCGTCACCCACTCGCGTGCGGCGGCGGCGCGCGCCGACCGCTTCGTGACGCTGACCACCACGGGCATCGCGACGTGACCGCGCCGACCGACGTTCGCTGAGCCGCGGCGATGCTCGAGCTGCTGCGCCGTCTGTCCTGGCCCGAGCTGCGCCACCATCCGTGGCGCAACGTCGCGGCGCTGA
>JBBRZP010000029.1:0-26852 GCA_038236565.1 Burkholderiales bacterium
CAACGCCTCGCATGCCTGCACCAGAATGAAGCAATGACCCGGGGGATTCAATGAACTCATCGCACATTCCGGCAACCGCACATTCGACGCGTCGGCGCGCCCTGGACCTGGCCGGCGTGACGTTCACCGCGCTGCTGCTCGCTTCTTGCGGAGGCAGTGACGACTCGTCCTCGCCTCCGCCCGTCGTCGCGCCGCCGGCCGCACTCGCCGTCACGGTGCTGTCGAGCCGCGCTGACTCGGTCACGAGCGGCAGCGCCCTCGTCGAGATTGCAGTGCCCGCGGGTATCGCCCCAAGCGACGTCAAGCTCACCGCCGCCGGCACCGACGTGACGTCGGCGCTGACGGCCAACGCCGACGGCACCAGGCTGCGCGGGCTCGTCGGCGGCCTCGCGCTCGGCGACACGCTGCTGGCGGCCGACGTCGCCACCAACCGCGCCCACGGCCAGCTCACCGTCACCAACCATCCGCGCAGCGGCCCTGTCTTCTCCGGCCCGCACCTGAGCCCGTTCGAGTGCCGCACCGTCGAGTCGGGGCTCGGCGCGCCGCTCGACGCCGACTGCGCGGCGACGACGCGATACGACTGGTTCTACTTCACCGCCACAGGCGTTCGCAAGCCGCTGGCCGACCCGCTCGCGGCCCGCCCGGGCGATGTCGGCACCGCGACCACGATCGACGGCAAGACGGTGCCCTTCATCGTGCGCGTCGAGTCCGGTTCGATCAACCGCTCCATCTACCGCATCGCCGTGCTCGACGACCCGGCCACCGCCGGCGTCTGGAACGGCGCCGGCTGGAATCGGCGCGTCGTCTTTCGCTTCGGCGAGTCGACGGCAGCGCAATACAACCAGGGCTCGAACAGCGTCACCGAGGTCTTCAAGAGCGACGCCACCGACACGCAGAGCATCAAGTCGCTCGAACGCGGCTTCGCGTACGTGGTCTCGACGCTCAACATCAACAAGGTCAACGTCAACGATGTGCTCGCCGCAGAGACGGTGATGATGATCCGCGAGCACATCGCCAAGACCTACGGCGTGCCGCGCTGGCTCGTCGGCATGGGCGGCTCGGGCGGCGCCATCCAGCAGATGCTGATCGCGCAGAACTACCCCGGCCTGCTCGACGGCATCATGCCGGACGCTGCCTTCCCCGATGTCTTCAGCACCGCACTGGCCGTCTCCGACTGCCGCCTGCTCAACCGCTACTTCATCGCCAACCCGGCCACCGACGCGACGCGCAAGGCCTTCGAGGGGCACCTCAAGAACACGTGTGCAACCTGGGACGCCGGCAACGGCGACGCGGTGCTCGCGACCAACGGCTCGGTGACCCCGGCCTGCGGCCTGCTCGACGCCAGCAAGGTCTACAACCCGGTCACCAACCCGACCGGCGCGCGCTGCACGGTCTATGACATCAACGTCAACACGCTCGGCCGCAACGCCTTCACAGGCGCGGCCAACCGGCCACTCGACAACGTCGGCGTGCAGTACGGGCTGGCCTCTCTCAAGTCGGGCGCAATCACGACGACGCAGTTCCTCGACCTCAACGAGCGCGTCGGCGGCTTCGACAGCGACGGCAATCTGACGGCGCGCCGCACCGTCGCCGACACCGGCGCGCTGAAGGCGTCGTACGAGATGGGCCGCATCGGCTCGGGCAGCGGCGGCCTGGCGACGACGCCGATCCTGCACATGCGCGCCTACGCCGAGCCGGCCGGCGACATCCACACCATCTACAACGACATCAAGATCCGCGAGCAGCTCAAGCGCGCGAACGGCAACACCGACAACCAGGTCATCTGGCTGTTCCCGAACCCGGGCCTGGCGCCGCTGCTCGGCCTCGGCAATGCGCAGCAGCTGGTGCTGGTCGACCTGCTCAGGAACTCGTTTCTCGACCGTCTGACGCTGATGACCCAGTGGCTCGACGCCATCGGTGCCGACGTTGCGCCTCTGACGTTGGGCAAGGTGATTCGTCTGAAGCCGGCCGATGCCGTCGACTCGTGCTGGGGTGTCGCCGACGCCGTGCGTCACCGCGAGACCGCGACGCTCGCTGGCGCCAACGCCTGCAACACGCTCTACGCGAAGACGGTGCCGCCGCGCATGGTCGCCGGCGGCCCGGTGACCGACGACGTCGTCAAGTGCCAGCTCAAGCCGATCGCCGACGCCGACTACGCGCCCGCCGCCTTCACGACGCCGGAGAAGGTGCGCCTGGCCGCCGCCTTCCCCGAAGGCGTGTGCGACTTCTCCAAACCCGGCGTCGCCCAGGCCACGGTGAAGGCGACCTGGCTCAAATACTGAACGCCGAGGAAAACTCGTCGCGCAGAAAGCGGCGACAAGCCGCTCTAGCGTTGCATGCGCATGATCTTGTCCATCGGCATCATGTTGTGGTTCATGTGGGTCATGATCCACAGCGATCCGAAGACGAGCAGCATGACGATCAGCAGGCCGAAGGCGAGCGCCAGCAGGTTGTTGACGTTGTCCGGGCCCGAGGTCATGTGCAGGAAGAAGACCAGGTGCACGCCCATCTGCGCGATCGCCAGTACCGACAGGGCGATCGGGATGCTGGGCGCCCACACCAGCGTGCTGCGCGCGATGTAGAACGACACCAGCGTCAGCCCGGCGGCGAGGACCAGCCCGATCAGGTAGCCGCGGACGCCGCGGGCGATGTCATCGCTGGTGTCCTGATCGCCCGGCGCAATGTCGCGCAGCTGGCTTCGGCTCTCGGGGTGGGCAGTGCTCATGCGGCGACTCCGACGAGATAGACGAGGCTGAACAGGCCCACCCAGATGATGTCGAGGGTGTGCCAGAAGAGGTTGAAGCAGAGGATGCGGCGCAGGATGTCGTCGCGAAAGCCCTTGGCCGCGACCTGGGCCATCATCGTCAGCAGCCAGAGCATGCCGGCCGTGACGTGCAGGCCGTGGCAGCCGATCAGCGCGAAGAATGCCGACAGGAAGCCGCTCCGGCTCGGGCCCGCGCCCTTCTCGATCATCTCGGCGAACTCGCGCATCTCGATCGCAAGGAAGGCCGCACCGAGGACGAAGGTCACGGCCATCGCGATGTGGAAGATCCGCCCGTTCTTCGCCTGCGCGCCCAGGCCGGCGACGCCGCACGTGAAGCTCGATGCGAGCAGGCAGGCCGTCTCGATCGCGACCATGCGCAGGTCGAACAGGTCGCGCCCGGCAGGGCCGCCGGCGGTGCTGTCGGTGAGCACCGCGTAGGTCGCGAAGAAGGCAGCGAACACGATGATGTCGCTGATCAGGAAGATCCAGAATCCGTAGGCGACGACGATGCGCTTCGATACGCCGTGCTCGCCTTCTTCGGTCAGGCCGGCCGCGTGGCCTTGACCGCGGCTCGCGACAGGCACGTTCAGGGTGGCGGCGGTGCTCACGTCGCCGGCATCAGCTGCGCGAGCGCTTCGAGGCGCTCCTTGCGGTTGGCGCGATCGATGCCCGCGATGGTCGCCGCGGAGATCTGCTCCTCGTGATCGTCGCGCCACGCGAACACCACGAAGGTGGCGTACGCGCAGACGAGGCCGAAGATCACCAGCCACCAGATGTGCCAGATCAGCGCGAAGCCCATGATCGTCGCGAAGAAGGCGCAGATGAAGCCGACCGGGCTGTTGCGCGGCATGTGGATGTCGGCGTATTCGGGCTCGGGCCGGAGCGTCTGCCGCGCGATCGCGCGCTGCTTGATCGCCCAGTAGGCCTCTTCGCCCTCGACCTTGGGCAGCACCGCGAAGTTGAACATCGGCGGCGGCGACGGCACCGACCACTCGAGCGAGCGGCCGTTCCACGGGTCGCCGGTGCGGTCGCGCAATGCCTCGCGGTGGCGGATGCTCCAGACCAGCTGCACGATCTGGACGACGACGCCGGCGCCGATCAGCGCCGCGCCGGCGGCCGCGACGATCAGCCATGGATGCCAACCGGGCACGTCGTAGTGCTGCATGCGCCGCGTCATGCCCATCAGGCCGAGCACGTAGAGCGGCATGAAGGCGACGTAGAAGCCGATCGTCCAGAGCCAGAACGCGGCCTTGCCGAGGCCCTCGTGCAGCTTGAAGCCGAACGCCTTCGGGAACCAATACTCATAGCCGGCGAAGACGCCGAAGACGACGCCGCCGATGATCACGTTGTGGAAGTGGGCGACGAGGAAGAGGCTGTTGTGCAGCACGAAGTCGGCCGGCGGCACGGCGAGCAGCACGCCGGTCATGCCGCCGATCACGAAGGTGACCATGAAGCCGATCGTCCACAGCATCGGCGCCGGGAAGCGGATGCGCCCGCCGTACATCGTGAACAGCCAGTTGAAGATCTTCACGCCGGTCGGCACGGCGATGATCATGGTCGCGATGCCGAAGATCGCGTTGACGTCGGCGCCCGCGCCCATGGTGAAGAAGTGGTGCAGCCAGACCATGAACGAGATGATGCAGATCGCCATCGTCGCGATCACCATCGAGCGGTAGCCGAACAGCGGCTTGCCGGAGAAGGTCGATGTCACTTCCGAGAAGATGCCGAACGCGGGAAGGATCAGGATGTAGACCTCCGGATGGCCCCAGGCCCAGATGAGGTTCATGAACATCATGACGTTGCCGCCGCCGTCGTTCGTGAAGAAGTGGAAGCCCAGGTAGCGGTCGAGCAGCAGCATCGCGAAGGTCGCGGTGAGGATCGGGAACGCGGCGACGATCAGGAGGTTCGAGGCGAGCGTCGTCCAGCAGAACATCGGCATGCGCAGGTAATTCATGCCGGGAGCGCGGACCTTGAGAACCGTCGTCACGAGGTTGATGCCCGACAACAAGGTGCCGACGCCCGAGATCTGCAGCGCCCACAGGTAGTAGTCGACGCCGACGCCGGGCGAATACGCGAGCTCCGAGAGCGGCGGATACGGCAGCCAACCGGTGCGCGCGAACTCGCCGACGACGAGCGAGATGTTGACCAGCAGCGCGCCGGCCGCGGTGAGCCAGAAGCCGATCGAGTTGAGGGTCGGGAAGGCGACGTCGCGGGCGCCGAGCTGCAGCGGCACGACGAAGTTCATCAGGCCGATCACGAACGGCATCGCGACGAAGAAGATCATCATCGTGCCGTGCGCCGAGAAAATCTGGTTGTAGTGATCGGGCGGCAGGAACCCCGGCGCATTCAACGCCACCGCCTGCTGCGCGCGCATGAGGACGGCGTCGGAGAAGCCGCGCAGCAGCATCACGAGCGCGAGCACGATGTACATCACGCCGATGCGCTTGTGGTCGACGCTGCTGAGCCATTCCTTCCAGATGTATGGAAGGTGGCCCTTCAGGACGACCCAGGCGAGCACGCCGGTGATGGCCAGCGCGACGACGGCCGAGGTGATCAGCGGCAGCGGCTGATCGAGCGGAATCGCCGCCCAGCTGAGCTTGCCCCACATGTTCATCTCGTCACCGGTGCTTGCGTCGCGCCCTTCGCCTCGGGCTCGGGGCCCGGGCTCGGCGCGATGGCCTGGGACACGATCTTGTCGAACAGGTCGGCGTCGACGGCGCCATAGGCCGACGGCGGCGGATTCACGCTCGGCCGCGCGAGCGCGACATAGCCCGCCGCATCGAGGCGCGCGGCGTTGACCCGGGTCGCATCGATCCAGGCAGCGAACTGCTCGGGCGGGACGGCGCTGACGTCGAAGTGCATGTCGGAGAAGCCTTCGCCGCTGTAGTGGCTGGAGATGCCGCGGTACGTCCCGGGCTCGTCGGCGTGCAGGTTGAGCTCCGTGCGCATGCCGTTCATGGTGTAGATCATGCTGCCGAGCTGCGGGATGAAGAAGGCGTTCAGGACGCTCGCCGACGTCAGCGAGAAGCGGATCGGCACGCCGGCCGGCACGGTGAGCTGGTTCACCGTCGCGACGCCCTGCTCCGGATAGATGAAGAGCCACTTCCAGTCGAGCGACACGACCTGGATGTCGATCGGCTTGTCCTTCGAGAGCGGCTTGGCCGGGTCGAGCTGGTGCGAGCTGATCCAGGTGACGCCGCCGAGCAGGATGATCACCATCACCGGGATCGCCCAGACCACGAGTTCGATCTTTCCCGAGAACGCCCACTCGGGCAGGTAGCGCGCCTTCGAGTTCGACGCCCGGAACCACCAGGCGAAGGCGAGCGTCGCGATGATCGTCGGCACGACGATGGCCAGCATGATCGCCATCGAGTCGATCAGGATCGTTTTCTCGGCCCGGCCCACGGGCCCGCGCGGATCGAGCAGCGCGGAATTGCAGGCGGCGAGCGCGAACGGCAGCGCCAGACCGAGCCAGCGCAGCGCGGCACGCGGGGGCCCGGAAGCGTCGCTGCTTACGCGATCTGGGCGGGAGTCGGGAGCCACGGACATCACGTTATAGCGTGCGCCGGCATTTGTCGCGCCCGCGGCGACGACGTGGCTTCCGTCGGACGCTTCGTGCGTCCGCGCGTATGGTCGGCCGAGAAAGCATGGCATATCGTCTTGACCGTCGCCGGAACCAACCTGCTCCTTGATGTCGCTAGCACTTCGACCCCGCGATGACCGGCCGCCCTCGGTGCCCGACGTCTTCGCGCGGGCGACGATGCTCGGTGAGCCGGTTCCCGATGTCTAGCGTGCCGCGCCGCGTCTTCGTGCTCGGCGCCACCGGCACGATCGGGCGCGCGACGGTGCGGGCGCTCGTGCAGCGCGGCCACGAGGTGGTGTGCCTCGTGCGGCAGCGCCCCCGCGCGGCCGGGCTCGCCGGCGCGACGCTCAGGATCGGCGACGCGACCGACCCCGCATCGCTCGTGCGCGACGGCCTGCGCGGCGAGCGCTTCGACGCGCTCGTCTCCTGCCTCGCCTCGCGCACCGGCGCGCCGGCCGATGCCTGGGCAATCGATCATCGTGCCCACTCGCGCGCGCTCGCCGCGGCGCGCGACGCGGGCGTCGAGCAGGTCGTGCTGCTCTCGGCGATCTGCGTACAGAAGCCGCTGCTCGCGTTCCAGCACGCCAAGCTGGCGTTCGAGCAGGAGCTTGCCGCGTCGGGCGTCGCCTATTCGATCGTCCGGCCGACGGCGTTCTTCAAGTCGCTCTCGGGGCAGATCGAGCGCGTCCGGCGCGGCCGGCCCTTCCTCGTGTTCGGCGACGGCACGCTCACGGCCTGCAAGCCGATCAGCGACGACGATCTCGCCGCCTACCTGGCGGACTGCCTGGACGACCCCGGCCGGCGCAACCGCATCCTGCCGATCGGCGGCCCGGGCGAAGCGATCACGCCGCGCCAGCAGGGCGAGCGGCTGTTCGCGCTGCTCGGCCGGCCGGCGCGCTTGCGCCACGTGCCGGTCGCGCTGCTCGACGGCATCGCCGGCGCGCTCGGCGTCGCCGGGCGCGTCGTACCGGCGCTCGCCGCAAAGGCCGAGCTCGCCCGCATCGGCCGCTACTACGCAACCGAATCGATGCTCGTCCTCGATCCCGGGACCGGGCGCTACGACGCTGCGGCGACTCCCTCGACGGGCAGCGAGAGGCTGTTCGACTACTACGCCAGGGTCGTGCGCGGCGATGCCGCTGCCGAGCGCGGCGATCACGCGGTGTTCTGATGCGTCGCAGGTAAGGTCGACCGGCCCCGACACGACCACTGCGCTCAGGGATATCGGCCTTCGGACCCCGACCGGCGGGGACTTTCGTTAAGCTGTCCGGTCCCCAGATCCGAGCTCACTGCACACCGAAAGAGAGAGACATGCCCGAGTATCGAAAGACCCCCGAAGCGGTCGCCGCCCTCACCCGCGAGCAGTACCGCATCACCCAGCAGAGCGGCACCGAGGCGCCCGGCACTGGCGCGCTGCTCGGCAACGACGAGCCCGGCATCTACGTCGACATCGTCTCCGGCGAGCCGCTGTTCGCGTCGTCCGACAAGTTCGAGTCGCACTGCGGCTGGCCGAGCTTCACCAAGCCGATCGCAGAGGTCCACGTCAACGAGCTGAAGGACGCGACCCACGGGATGGTCCGCACGGAAGTGCGCTCGACCGGCGCCGACAGCCACCTCGGCCACGTCTTCGAGGACGGCCCGCGCGATCGCGGCGGCTTGCGCTACTGCATCAACTCGGCGTCGCTGCGCTTCGTCCATCGCGACGACATGCAGGGCGAAGGCTACGGTGACTATCTCGACCAGGTGGAGGACGTGAAATGAGCGAAGGAATGACGCAAGAGCGCGCAGTGCTCGCAGGCGGCTGCTTCTGGGGTATGCAGGACCTGATCAGGAAGATGCCCGGCGTGATCTCGACCCGCGTCGGCTACTCCGGCGGCGATGTGACGAACGCGACCTATCGCAATCACGGCACGCACGCCGAGGCGATCGAGGTCGTCTTCGATCCGGCGAAGATGAGCTACAGGAAGCTGCTCGAGTTCTTCTTCCAGGTCCACGATCCGTCGACCAGGAACCGCCAGGGCAACGACCGCGGCCCCAGCTACCGCTCGGCGATCTACACCACGAGCGACGAGCAGAAGCGCGTCGCCGAAGACACGATCGCCGATGTCGACGCCTCGGGCCTGTGGCCCGGCAAGGTGGTCACCGAGGTCGCTCCCGCGGGCCCCTTCTGGCAAGCCGAGCCGGAGCACCAGGACTATCTGGAGCGCATTCCGAACGGCTACACCTGTCACTGGGTGCGGCCGGACTGGAAGCTGCCGGTGCGCAGCGTGTCGGCGGCGAAGGCCGCGTCGTGAGCGGCAGCGCCACGTGCCCCTGAAGGACGCGGCGCGGGCCGCGCTGGCCCGCGATCTCCGCAAGGCGGTCCTGCGCGTCGCGCCCGACTGGACGGGCGGCAACACGCACGATCCCGGCGTCACGATGCTGGAGCTGCTCGCGTTCGTCCTCGACGACCTGCAGCACCGCAGCGCCACGCTCGATCCGCACGGCCGCCGGTTGGCGCGCGCGCTGGCAGACCATGCATCGGCGCTCGCTGCGCCGCCGACGACCAGCGACACCGGCGACTGCCCTGCGGGCCTGCGTCGCGTGAGCTACTTCGCCGGCGAGCTGCTCGGCGTCGACGATTTCCGCACCGAGCAGGACTACGTGCGCGACCGGCTCAACCGGCGCAATCGCCTCATGCACGGCGCGGGCATCGTCGACGGCCTGGCGGTGACGGTGACGACGGACACGTCCGGCGCGAGCGTCGTGATCGCGCCCGGGCTCGCCTTCGCGCCCGACGGCAACGAGATCGTCCTCGACGCACCGAGCGTGCTGCCGCTGCCCGCATCGGGATCCGACGCCGCCCTGCTCGTCCAGCTCGCCTATCGCGAAGTCCCGTGCCGTCCCGTCGTCGCCGGATCGACGACGCAGCCGAGCCGCGTCGCCGAGACCTCCGCGACGACGCTCGCCGCGCTGCCCGACGCAAACGCCGTCGGCCTCGCGCGCGTGCTGCGTGTGCGCGGCCGGTGGCGGATCGATCCGAAGTTCAGGGCGGCGCGCGCGCGCCGCTGAGGCCGCGCTCAGGCAGGCAGCATCGCGCCTTCGGCGTCGAGCGTGCGCGAGCGTCCCTGGGCCTTGGCCGCGTAGAGCATCGTGTCGGCGCGCTTGAGCATCGCCGCCAGCGTGTCGTCGGGCGATTCGCGCATCGCGATGCCGGCGCTGCAGGCCAGGACGAAGCCGAGCTCGCGCTCGGCCGCCTCGGCCAGATAGCGGCGCATGCGGCTGTCGAAGGCCTGGGCCGCGGCGGCATCGGCATGGGTCATCAGGATGCAGAACTCCTCGCCGCCATAGCGGCCGACGAGATCGCCGGGCCGCACCGCGGCCTGGAGCGCGCGCGCGACGAACGCCAGCGCGCGGTCGCCGGCCTCGTGGCCGCGGCCGTCGTTGATCTGCTTGAAGTGGTCGAGATCGATCATCAGCACCGCGACCGGCTGCGCATAGCGCACGCTCACCGCGAGCTCGGTCGTCGCTCGCGCCATCCAGGCGCGCCGGTTGAGCACGCCTGTGAGGCCGTCGAGCATCGCCAGCCGCTGCAGCTCGCGATCGGCCTCGTCGCGGTGTGCCAGCAGCACGGCCATGAGCGACAGCACCGTGGTCGCGTTGGCGAGCACGGCGAAGGCGTAGTTCACCGGATGCGGCGAGAGGAAGGTCGGATAGCTCTCGGTGAAGAACGCGCCGAGGACGCCGCGCCACAAGGTGACGACCATCTGCGCCAGGATGCTCACGACGAGCAGCCAGCGCCAGCGGCCGACCGGCAGCACCGGCTTCTTCCACACCGTCGCGACGAGGAAGGCCATCTGCACGGTGAGCAGGCCGTTCGCCCAGCCGACCCGGAACGGGTAGCTCGCGAAGCCCAGCAGGTAGCCGAGCGGCAGGACGACGGCGATGAGCGTCGGCACGCGGCTGTGCGTCGTCCGCCCGCACCACAGGTCGAAGGCCGACGCGGTGAGGGCCAGGCCGCCGGAGAGGCCGGCCATCGCCATCGTCGACAGGATGCGATCGGTGGGCGAGGCCTTGACGGCGAGGCCGGAGAGCAGCAGCAGCGCCCAAGCGGTGCCTTGAAGCACGACGCCGGCCTGCGCGCGCCGCGCCGGCGCGTCGACCCGGCCCATCACCGCCGGCAACGCGATCGCCATGGTCACCATGCACACGGTCATGGCGAAGAGCAGGGAGGCGATGTCGAGGGTCATGGAGAGAGAAAGCCGCGACATGGCGTCCGCCGACGGCGCGATTGTCCCGGCGCGATGCGTTGACGACGCCGCGGCAAACGTAAATCAACGAGACACAAACGCCTGCATCGGCAAAGCGTCACGGTCTCCCCGGTTCGTTCGCGCGACGCGGGCCGGCACGGCCGGGATCCACGTCTCGGCCCCGGCGCAGGACCGGATCAGAGACTCGGATCGACGAGGACCTTCGAGGCCGTCGCACGCCGACCGTAGTCGGCGATGGCGTCGGCCTGCAGCGCGCCGGCGAGCGAGACCGTGCGGGTATAGGTGCTTGCGAAGGTGGTCTTGAGCTCGCCCGCGACGCGCGTCTTCAGTGCCTGCGCCGCGTCGGGGCCGATGCGCTGCAGGAAGGGAAACAGCAGCCAGCCGCCCATCGCCCAGCTCATGCCGAAATTGCGCACGAACTCCGTCGGCGCGGTGTCGAGCCCGCCGTAGAGGTAGACCTGCTTCAGCGTCGTGGACCCGTAGCGGCTGTACTCCGTCGCAGTGCGATTGAGCGCTGCTTCCATGGCGCCGAGGATCTGGCCGGCGAGCCGGCCGCCGCCGAGCGCGTCGAAGGCCAGCGTCGCGCCGGTCGCGACGAGTGCGTCGGTGAGCTCTGCCATGAACGCCGGCGACGCGGTGCTGACCACGTGCGCCGCGCCCTGCCCGCGCAGCAGCGCTTCCTGCCCGGGCTTCCTCACGACGTTGACCAGGCCGATGCCGTCGGCGAGGCAGATCCGGTTGAGCATCTGACCGAGGTTCGACGCCGCCGCGGTGTGCACGAGCGCCTTGTGGCCCTCGCGTCGCATCGTCTCGGTCATGCCGAGCGCGGTGAGCGGATTGACGAAGCACGACGCGCCTTCGGCGGCGCTCGTGCCCGCGGGCAGCGGCAGGCACTGGTCGGCCTTGACCGTGCGGTATTGCGAGTACATGGCGCCGCCGAGGACGGCGACGGTGCGCCCGAGCAGCGCGCGTGCCGCCTCTCCGCTGCCCGCCTTGACGACCGTGCCGGCCCCTTCATTGCCCGCAGGCATCGACTGGCCGAGCCGGCCGGCCATCGCCTTCATCGCCGCGGCCGGAACGCGCGCGCGGGCGACGATGCCTTCGCCGGCGCCGCTCACGTCCAGCGTCGACAGGTCGGCGGCACCGAACAGCAGGCCGATGTCGGACGGGTTGATCGGCGTCGCCTCGACGCGCAGCACGACCTCGTCGGCCGCGGGCTCGGGCGTGGCGATGCGAGCGAGCGAGAGCTCGAGCGTGCCGTCGTCGGTGATGAGGGTGCGCAGCTGCAAGCCGGTCGCGGGCACGTGGTCGTCCATGTCGTTCGCCTGTCGTGGGAGAGGGCGCGAAAGCTAACACCTTACGATCGCGACGGCCATGATCGTCCACCTCGTCGACGGCACCTACGAGCTGTTTCGCCACTTCTACGGCCAGCGCAGCTTCAACAAGGGCAAGGACCGGCCGCTCGGCGCCGTCGTCGGCGTGCTCCAGTCGGTGCTCGAGATCGTCGAGCAGGGCGAGCCCTGGGTCGGCGTCGCCACCGACCACGTCGTGGAGTCATTCCGCAACGACCTCTGGCCCGGCTACAAGACCACGGCCGGCATCGAGCCGGCGCTCCATGCGCAGTTCCATCCGCTCGAGGACGCGCTCGCGGCGATGGGGGTCGTCGTCTGGCCGATGGTCGAGCTCGAGGCCGACGATGCGCTGGCGTCCGCGGCACGGCTCGCGGCGGCCGACAAGGCCGTCGACAAGGTCTGCATCTGGACGCCCGACAAGGACCTGGCGCAATGCGTCGTCGGCGACCGCGTCGTGCAGGTCGACCGGCGCGCCAAGGTGATCCGCGACGCGGCCGGCGTGCGTGCGAAGTTCGGCGTCGAGCCGCGCCTGATCCCCGACTGGCTGGCGCTGGTCGGCGACGCTGCCGACGGCTATCCGGGAATCTCCGGCATCGGTGCCGTCGGTGCTGCGCGCCTCCTGAACAGGCACGGCGCGATCGAGTCGTTCCCGCCCGGCCTCCTCGGCGACCGGGTCGAGCAGGCGCTCCTCTTCAAGCGCCTGGCGACCTTGCGCAGCGACGCCAGGCTCTTTCGGAGCGCGAGGTCGCTGCGCTGGCACGGCCCGACCGATGCGTTCGCGGCATGGACGCAGCGCGCCGATGCGCCGCGCCTGCTCGAGCGCTGCCTGGCGGCCCGCGCGGCGCTCGCGTAGCCCCGGCCGGACGGCGATCGGCGCGACTCGTGTACCCTGCCCGTCCACCACCCGGAGACACGATGGCCACCCAAGCCCAGAGAAAGCGGACGCGACTGCACGTCCTGCGCGACAACGTCCACCGCGCCAAGCGCGCAGTCAAGCTGAGCCTGCCCGGCGCCAAGGAGCGCCTGAAGGCGCATACCGCGGCCCGCCTGGCGTACGCAGAAACCGGCAAGTAGACCGCTCGTCCACCCCGGTGAACCGGGGGGCAGACATTCGGTCGCCTGCCGGTTCACACTGAGGGCATGACGCCCTCGCTTGCGCCGATCCGCTCCGTGCTGCTGGCCGCCCTCGGCGCAGCGGCACTGGCCGCGGCGCTGTCGACGCCGGTCCGTGCGGCCGGCGTGGTGACGGCAGAAGGCGAAGCCGCGGCGGCCTGCGAGCAATCGGCACGGCGAACGCTGGCGACGAAGGTCACCGAGCGCGCCGACATCACCTTCAAGTCAGCGCCGACGGCGCAGCCGGCGCAGCCCGGCGACACCCAGATCATCCTGAACGGCGAAGGCCGCTGGCGCAGCGCCGAGGGCGTTCGCAACGTCCGCTTCACCTGCTACGTCGATCGCAGCACGCTCGAGACGGTCGGCATGGTCCTGCGCGACACGACGCCGGCCGCCGCGAAGCCCGCACCGGCCCGCAAGCCCGCCGAGCCCGACCTCAGCCACCTGTCGATGGCGTCGTGCGAATCGAGCGCCGTCCAGGCGCTGCAGAAGCGCTGGCCGCGCGTCTCGCAGATCACCTTCGACAGCGACACGCGCAGCTTTCGCCAGGACAGCATCGACCGCGCCGTGCTGCACGGCCGCGGCCGCGCGCTTCCCAACCTGGGCGCGCCGTCGACCTTCTTCGGCTTCGAGTGCGAGATCGATCCGCACGACGGCCAGGTGCTGAGGACGCGCGTCTCGGGCTGATCACGGACGGCCGCGGCAGCTACGCAGCAGCCGCACCGACAATGCGTCGATGAGCGAGCGCCCGTCGGCCACGGCCCTGTCGATCACCGCGTTCGCGACCCTCCTGCTGATCGCGCTCCTCATGGGCGCCAACCACGTCGCGGCGCGGATCGCGTTCGACCATGGCGTCGACGTCACGACCGCCGTGGCGGTGCGCAGCATCGTGACGGCCCTCGTCGTCGGCACGCTGATCGTCGTGCAGCACGTGCCGATCGTGCTGACCGCGCGGCACCGTCGCTTCCTGCCGGCGATCGGGCTCATCGTCGCGGTGCAGAGCGTCTGCCTCTATTCGGCGGTCGCCCGCCTGCCGGTGGCGCTCGCGCTGCTCGCCTTCAACACCTATCCGCTCTGGACGGCGCTCTGGGCGCGCGTGTTCTACGCGCACCGGCCCGAACGCCGGGTAGTCCTCGCGATGCCCGTGATGCTCGTCGGCCTGGCGCTCGCCCTCGACGTGCTCGGCGCGGCCTCGGGTCTCGGCGCGGCGCTCCAGTGGCAGCGCATCGGTGCCGGCGTCGCCTTCGCCCTCGCCGCGGCCGCGACCTTCGGCGTCGCCCTGGTGCTGACGCAGCACGAGGCCGGCGGCCTCGACGGCCGCGTGCGCACGACGAGCACCATGGGCATCGTCGCCGTGCTCGCTCTGGCGGGCGTCGCCTGGCAAGGCGGCTTCCACTGGCCGGACGCGACCGTCGGCTGGTGGGGCCTGGCGCTACTCACGCTCCTCTACGGCACCGGCATCACCATCCTCTTCACGGTGCTGCCGCGCCTGGGCGTGGTCGGCAACTCGGCGATCATGAACGTCGAGCCGGTCTTCGCGCTCGTCCTCGCGTGGGCGATCCTCGGCCAGGCGATCGCCCCCTCCCAGGTCGCGGGCGCGCTTCTCGTGGTGGCGACCGTGATGTGGCTCGGGCTGAGGCCCAGGCGCGAGTCGCGGATCGCTGCCTAGGAGGACGTCGACCGCAACGCGAACTAGCGCGACCGACCAGAATGGCGCTCCGGACGTCACCGTCCCGCGAGCGCTGCCGATGACCCCGATCATTTCCGTCCACGACGTTTCCAAGACCTACGCCACGGGCTTTCGCGCGCTCGACCACGTCAGCCTCGACATTCGCCAGGGCGAGATCTTCGCCCTGCTCGGCCCGAACGGCGCCGGCAAGACGACGCTCATCGGCCTGATCTGCGGCATCGTCAGGCTCGCCGAGGGCAGCGTCACCGTCGCCGGCCACGACATCGTCGCCGACTACCGCGCAGTGCGCGCCATGATCGGCCTCGTTCCGCAGGAGCTGACGACCGACGCCTTCGAGTCGGTGTGGGCGACGGTGTCGTTCAGCCGCGGCCTGTTCGGCAAGGCGCCGAACCCGGCGCACATCGAGAAGACCCTGAAGGATCTCTCGCTCTGGGACAAGAAGGACAACAAGATCATGACGCTCTCGGGCGGCATGAAGCGGCGCGTGATGATCGCCAAGGCGCTCTCGCACGAGCCGCGCGTGCTCTTCCTCGACGAGCCGACGGCCGGCGTCGACGTCGCCTTGAGGAAAGACATGTGGCAGCTCGTGCGCGGCCTGCGCGAGCAGGGCGTGACGATCGTGCTGACGACCCACTACATCGACGAGGCCGAGGACATGGCCGACCGCGTCGGCGTCATCCGCCAGGGCAAGATCATCCTGGTCGAGGACAAGGTCGCGTTGATGCGAAAGCTCGGCAAGAAGCGCCTGACGCTGCACATCGAGCCGACGCTGGCCGAGTTGCCGCAAGCGCTCGCCGCGCGCGGCCTCACGCTCTGCTCCGGGGGCAGCGAACTCGCCTACGCCTACGACCCGGGCACGTCGCAGGACGCGGTGCCGGCCCTGCTCGACGCGCTGCGCGACGCGGGCCTCAAGGTCAAGGACCTCGAGACGACGCAAAGCTCGCTCGAGGAGATCTTCGTCAATCTCGTTAGGGAGGACGCATGAACACGCCGGCAATGACCGCCATCTATCGCTTCGAGATGGCGCGCACCTGGCGCACGATCACCCAGAGCATCGTCTCGCCCGTCCTCTCGACGGCGCTCTACTTCGTCGTCTTCGGCGCCGCGATCGGCTCGCGCATCGAGCGCATCGGCGACGTCACCTACGGCGCCTTCATCGTCCCCGGCCTGATCATGCTGTCGGTGCTGACGCAGAGCATCTCGAACGCCTCGTTCGGGATCTACTTCCCGAAGTTCACGGGCACGATCTACGAGCTGCTCTCGGCGCCGATCTCGAACCTCGAGATCGTCGTCAGCTACGTCGGCGCGGCGGCGACCAAGTCGGTGCTCGTCGGCCTCATCATCCTCGCCACGGCGGCGTTCTTCGTCCCGATGCACATCGCCCATCCGGTGTGGATGCTGGCCTTTCTCATCCTCACCGCGGTCACCTTCAGCCTTTTCGGCTTCATCATCGGCATCTGGGCCGACGGCTTCGAGAAGCTGCAGCTGATCCCGCTCCTGATCGTCATGCCGCTGACCTTCCTCGGCGGCCCGTTCTACTCGATCGACATGCTGCCGCCGATCTGGCAGAAGCTGTCGATGCTAAACCCGTCGGTCTACCTCATCAGCGGCTTTCGCTGGAGCTTCTTCGACCGGTCGGAAGTGCACATCGGGATCAGCTTCGCGATGACCTTCGTGTTCTTCGTCGTCTCGCTCGCCGTCGCGACCTGGATCATGCGGACGGGCTGGCGGCTGAAGGCGTGACGACGAAATCCATGACCACCGACGCCGTCCTCCGGGTCTCGCCCCTCGGCTTTCCGTGGGAGACGATCGATCCGTTCCTCTTCTGCGTTTACCACGACGACGCCTATCCGAAGGGCGACGGCGCGTTCGGCCCGGCGGCATCGCTCGCGGGCCGGCAGATGGGATCGGATTTCGCCGGCAAGGACGGCTGGCGCATGTACCACGGCATGTCCGTGCCGGGCTTTCCGTCGCATCCGCACCGCGGCTTCGAGACCGTGACGATCGTGCGGAAGGGTCTCACCGACCACTCCGATTCGCTCGGCGCCGCGGCGCGCTTCGGCGGCGGCGACGTGCAGTGGCTCACCGCCGGCCGCGGCATCGTCCACGCCGAGATGTTCCCGCTCCTGAACGCCGACGCGCCGAACCCGCTCGAGCTGTTCCAGATCTGGCTCAACCTGCCTGCGAAGAGCAAGATGGCCGATCCGCACTTCACGATGTTCTGGTCGGAAGACATTCCGCACGTGCGCAGCGTCGATGGCGACGGCCGCGAGACCGTGGTCTCCTGCATCGCTGGCCGGCTTTCGGCCGACCCCGCCACCAGCGCGCTGCCGCCGCCGCCCGACTCGTGGGCGTCGCAGCCCGAATCGGACCTGGCGATCTGGACGATGAAGCTCGCGCCCGGCGCGCGCATGACGCTGCCGCCGGCAGCCGGGCGCGACACGCGCAGGAAGCTCTACTTCTTCAAGGGCACGAGCCTCTCGGTCGGCGGACAGCGCGTCGCCGATCGCGCCGCGATCGAGCTGCGCGCCGACCGGCCGGTCGAGCTCGTCAACGGCGACACCAGGTCCGAGCTGCTGATGCTGCAGGGCCGGCCGATCGGCGAGCACGTTGCGCAGTACGGCCCGTTCGTGATGAACACCGAGCAGGAGCTGCGCCAGGCGTTCGCCGACTACGAGCGCACGCAGTTCGGCGGCTGGCCGTGGCCGGACGCGGCGCCGGTGCACGGCTCGGATCCGGTCCGTTTCGCGCGCCATGCCGACGGCCGGGTCGAGCGACGCGACAAGCGCTGATCGGCCGCGCCGCCGGCGTCGTCAGACGTCGGCCGACGCTCGTCGCCGCAGGAGCTCCACCACCGCGCTGGCCAGGGCCTGCAGCTGCGTCACCTGGTCGACCGAGATCTTGCGCGGGCGCATGTCGTAGGCGCAGAGCGTGCCGACAGTCTGGCCGTTCACGACCAAGCGCGCCGCCGCGTAGAAGCGGACGAACGGCTCGCCTGCGACCAGCGGATGGTCGCGAAAGTGCACGTCCAGCGTCGTGTCCTCGATGACGATGGTGTCCGCGGCGGAGTCGAAGAACGCTTCGCAGAACGAGGTGGCCGCGGGCGATTCGCTCAGCGGCAGTCCGACGCACGACTTGAACCAGTCGCGATGCTCGTCGAGCAGGTTGACGATCGCGATCGGCACGTCGAGGCTCGACGCCAGCACGGTCGTGATGGCGTCGTAGTCGCGCTCCGGCGATGAATCGAGGATGAGCAGGCGCCGCAGCTCGGCCAGGCGGGTCGGGTCGTGTCGCATCGGGCCATCTTAGAGGGCCCGCGCGGAGAGCGTTGCCTAGGGCGCCGGCTCCCCCGCGGCCATCCCGTAGAGCCGCAGGCGCCGCAGCAGTTGGCCGAAGCGCGGCTCGCCGCGCAGGCCGGTCCAGCGCACGTCGTCCTTCAGGTACACGAGGCGCGTGTCGCGCAACTCGAAGGCGCGATCGAGCGCATCGAGCGCCTGCGCGTTCTCGCCCAGGCCGACGTGCACGGCGGCGAGCGACGTCGGCGGCACGTAGCGCCGGGTCTGCAGCGCCAGGAGGCGATCGCGGATCTGGCGCGCTTCGTCGAGCGCGCCCATGCGCGCGAGCTGCAGGCCGAGGTTGGCGAGGGGCTGGGTGCTGCCGTTGGAGAGGGCCTCCGCGCGGCGGAACGACGCGAGCGCCTCCGGGTCGCGGCGCTCCTTCGCGAGCCGCACCGCGCGCACCAGGTGCGCGACCCAGAAATCGGGATCGATCTGGAACGCACGCGTCAACCGGGTCGTCGCCTCGTCGGCGCGACCGGCCTCGAACAGATACGCCGACTCGAGCGCATTCAGGATCAGCGACAGCGGATCGAGCTCGCGTGCCGTCGTCAGGTGCTGCAGGCCCTCGACCGGCCGGTCGAGCGAGAGCAGCAGCAGGCCGAGCCCGAAGTGGGCTTCGACGACGTTCGGGTTGAGCGCGATCGCGTGTCGAAACGTGCGCTCGGCCTCCGCCCAGTCGAACTCGTACCAGAAGCGGATCCAGCCGAGCCCGGCGTGCGCCTCGGCGAGCGTCGGCGCGAGCTCGAGCGCACGGCGCGCCGCGACGGTCGCCGGCGCGAACGCGTCGGCGGGAACGACGTCGGCGCCGAACAGCATGCGTCGGTAGGTTTCGACCAGGCCGGCATAGGCGAGCGCATAGCCCGGGTCGACGTCGATCGCCTGGTTGTAGAGCGCGGCGCTCTTGCCGAGGCCATCGGCGCGGATGCCTTGCGCATGCAGCCGCGCCGCGAGATAGAGCTGGTAGGCATCGCCGTTGCGCGTGCCGCCGATGCCGTCGAACGCGACGCGCACGACGGCGCCGCGGCCGGCCGCCAGCGACGGCGCGAGCACGCGCGCGATCCGCTCCGAGATCGCGTCCTGGACGTCGAAGATGCCGGTCACGCGCTCGTCGAAGCTGCCGCTCCAGGCGGCGCTGCCGTCGGCGACGGAGAGGAGCCGCGCCGTCACGTGCAGCTGCTCGCCGCGCCGCTGCAGCGATCCGTCGACGATCCAGGCGACGTCGAGGTCGCGCGCGGCCTGCACCGGATCCTGGTCGGGGCCGGCATAGCGACGCACCGAGCCGACCGAGCGCACGACGACGCCGCCGATGGTCGACAGCCGCGCGATCAGGCTGTCGGCCATGCCGACCTCGAGCAGCTCGTCGCGGCCGTCCATGACGAGCGGCTTGAACGGCAGCACCGCCAGCGTGACCCGCTTCGCGCCGCCCTGGACCGCGCCCGGACGGCGCGCGAGCCACGCGGCGCCGACCACTGCCGAGCCGGCGACGCCGGCCGCAGCGATCGTGAGCCAGCGCCGGCGAGCGGTATTGGTATCGACAGCATCGGGCGGCGGTGCGGTCGCCATCGGCGCAACAGTCTCCTCGGCAGCAGCCGTCGACATCGCGGGCATCGGCGCCCCGGGGTCGTCGAGTACGGTGACCGGCGCGACGAAGCGGAACCCGCGACGCGGCACGGTCTGGATCAGCGGCTCGGCGCCAGTCGCGCCGGCAAGCGCCCGCCGCAGGCTCGACACGACCTGGCTGAGGTTGTTGTCCTCGACGACCAGGCCCGGCCAGAGCGCGGCCATCAGGGTGTCCTTGTCGAGCAGCTCGCCGGGGTGCTCGACGAAGAGCAGCAGCGCCGAGAACACGCGCGGCGTGAGGCTCAGCTCGGTGCCGTCGCCGCGCAGCACGCGCTGCTGTGACCGTTCCAGCACGAAGTCGTCGAAGGCGTAACGCTCAGGCCGGTTCATGGGCAATTCAGGAATGTCTCAGCGATCTTTCAGGGCCGGCTAACGACGCGAATCGCCCGACCGACGATTGTGTCAGTGCCCCTTCGCGGGGGTGATCTGCCTTCACTTTCAACCCATGGAGCTCACGATGACACAAGGTACCTCTCTCAAGACCGTCGCCCTGATGGCCACCGCCGCTGCGGCCACCACGCTGCTCATCCAGGCCTGCGGCGGCAGCGCCGAGGCCCAGACCGCGGACGGCGCCAACGCCATCGAAGGCGTGTGGGAGTCGAACGTCACGATCAAGGACTGCACCAGCGGCGCCGTCCAGCGCACCTTCCGGGGCGAGACGGTGTTCCACCGCGGCGGCACTCTCACCGCCGACAACTCGCTGCCGGTGCCGTCGCGCAGCACCTCGCTCGGCGTGTGGACCCAGGACGCGCCTGGCGGCTACACGGCAAAGTTCCGCTTCCTCCGCTTCAACGCCGATGGCTCGCTTGCCGGCGCCCAGAAGGTCGCGCGCACGATCGTGCTGTCGGCGAACGCGACGACGATGACGTCGACGATCACCGGCCAGCTGCTCGACCTCGCCGAGGCCCCGCTAGCGCAGATCTGCGGCACCGAGACAGCGGTGCGGATCTACTGAGCGGGGTCAGGTGCCGCAGAACGTCTGGTAGCCGGCCGTGACGTCTTCCGCCGCGGGCTCGGCGTAGCGGGCGTTGTCCATCGTCTCGTCGTACGGGTGGCGCAAGGCCGCGAGCAACGCGTCGAACGGGCCCATGTCGTCGTCGGCCGAGGCTGCCGCCAGCGCCTCCTCGACGCGGTGGTTGCGCGGGATCAGCCAGGGGCTGACGCGACGGATGCGCTCAGCGCGCACGGCGCCCGCCGCGGCTGCTCCTGCAATCGACACGCCCACGTCCTCGCGCGCGCAGCGCTCGCGCCAGCGCTCGAGCCAAGCCTCGGGCGCGTCGGCGGGCGTGCCGGCCGCGGAGAAGACTGCGCGCAACGGCGCGTCGTCGCCGGCCGCGGCGTCGGCAAGGCGTCGCCAGGCGAGCGTGAAGTCGGCATGGCCGGCGTGCAGCAACGCCAGCCAGTCCTCGGCGAGCGCGGTGTCCTCGGCAACATCGGCGCCGTCGGCCCGCAGCAGCCCGAGCTTCGCGCGCTGGCCCGCGAGCAGGTGGTGCCGATAGCGTGCCGGAAACGCGTCGAGGACGCGCATGACCTGCGCCGTCGCCTCATCGGCGTCGTCGGCGACGAGCGGCAGCAGCGACTCGGCGAGCCGCGCGAGGTTCCAGCGCGCGATGTTCGGCTGGTTGCCGAACGCGTAGCGTCCGCCCCGATCGATCGAGCTGAAGACGGCCGCCGGGTCGTAGGCCTCGACGAAGGCGCACGGACCGTAGTCGATGGTCTCGCCCGAGATCGTCATGTTGTCGGTGTTCATCACGCCGTGGATGAAGCCGACGTTCATCCATTGCGCGATCAGCTTCGCCTGGCGCTCGGCGACGTGCTCGAGCAGCGCGAGGAAGCGGCCGGATGCGCCGACGAGATCGGGATCGTGGCGCGCGATCGCGTACTCGGCGAGCTGGCGCACGCGCTCGACGTCGCCGCGCGCGGCGAAGAACTGGAACGTGCCGACGCGGATGTGGCTGGCGGCGACGCGCGTGAGCACCGCGCCGGGCATCGGCACTTCGCGCAGCACCGGCTCGCCGGTGGCGACCACCGCGATGGCGCGCGTGGTCGGGATGCCGAGGGCGTGCATCGCCTCGCCGATCAGCGCCTCGCGCAGCATCGGCCCGACGGCCGCCTTGCCGTCGCCGCCGCGCGAGAACGGCGTCCGGCCCGAGCCCTTGAAGGCGATGTCGCGGCGCTGGCCGGCGCGGTCGATCAGCTCGCCGAGCAGGAGCGCGCGCCCGTCGCCGAGCTGCGGCGAGAAGCCGCCGAACTGGTGGCCTGCGTAGGCCTGGGCGACCGGCTCGGCCCCTTCGGGCACGGCGTTGCCCGCGAAGAGCGCGGTGCCGTCTTCGCCGGAGAGGGTGGCAACGTCGAGGCCGAGCTCCTCGGCCAGCGGCGCGTTGAAGAAGAGCGACTTCGGCGCCGGCGCGGCTTCCGGACGCCACGGCACGGAAAAGCCCCGCAGGTCGCGGGCGTAGGAATTGTCGAAAGGGATGGCAGCAGCAGGCATGGGCGCAGGGCGAACCGCAGCCGGGAGTGTGAACGAGCTCGCGCCCTGCGTGGGGATCAGGGCCGAATGCGCCCCCGGCTGGACGGTCGCCTTCGTGACTGCTCCCGCAGCGCGAACGCCGGTCGATAAGATGAGGCTCGGGCGAATGCGCCGACGAAGCGCCAAAGGGGCCATGCTGACGAGCATTGCGAGGAAGACGCGCTGGCGTGCGAGCCGGGCGACGTCGCGCGACGACGAGCCGCAACGACGCGCGCCGGCCGGCGGTGCCGAATGGCAGGGGCCGAGTCGCCGCGCCCGCGTCATCGCCGTCGTGCTCTCGATCGCGTTCGCGGCCCTCACCTTGGCGGTCGTGAGCCGTGTCTGGCGACAGGCCGCCCCACCCCCGCGTGCGCAGCCGAGTTCCGTCGAAGTGAAGCTCATCTCGTCGCCGCCTGCGCCGCCTGCGCCGCCTGCGCCGATGCCGACGCGCTAGCGGCGATCGCTATCGGCGCGCGTCCGCCAGCTCGACGAAGCGCACCGACACCTCACCGCGGTCGACGACGAGCTCCGGTCGTCGTCCGACGCACGGGAGGCAGCCTCTGACCTGCCGCCGCGGCGTTTGCACGCCTGCTGGCGAACGCCGGCAAAGGGAAGTAGGCGCTGACCGCGAATCTCGCGTCAACGGAACAAGCGCAGCGGACGTTTGAGACTCGGGCACAGCGGATTCGGGCCGGGATCGCACAGGCGAACCCGTTGCTCAGACTGCCGACACTCGTTTTGCGAACCAGAACCACACTTTTTCGAGGACTCCACAATGAAGAACGCACTCATCGCCATCGCTTTCCTGTTCGGCGCCGTCGGCGCCCACGCGCAAGCCACCACGGCCGCGAAGGAAGCCGGCAAGGCCACCACCGAGACGGCCAAGCAAGCCACCGAGAACACCAAGGCCGCCATGAGCAGCGAGCCGATGAAGACCGTGCACAAGGCCAAGGCCAAGGTCCACAAGACCAGGGCGAAGCACGCCGCCCGCGAGTCGAAGGACGCGGCGAAGGCCGCCACCAAGTAAGACTGCTCCAGGTCGGGCGTCGCACGAGCGGCGCTTTCCGAAGAACGACGCGGCTCCGGCCGCGTTTTTCTTTGCCTGTCGACGTGCCGCGCGCGGCGAAACCGCCGTCCTATACTGAATCGGACCGTGCGCCGGCCGGCCGACCAGGAGATGTCCTTGCAGATCGCAACGCGCCGTATCGCCGACACCGTCGTCGCCCGGCCCGAAGGCCGCATCGATCATCGGACCGCCGCTCCGTTCGAGGACGCGCTGGCGCCGATTCTCGCCGACGCGGTCGCCCGCCACGGCCCGCTCGTGCTCGACTTCTCGGCGGTCGACTACATCAGCAGCGTCGGCCTGCGCGTCCTGATGGTCGCGGCCCGGCAGATGCGCGAGCACCAGGCACCGCTGCTGGTGGCGGCGCTGCAGGGCGTGGTCGGGGAGATCTTCGCGATCAGCCGCTTCGATCGCGTCCTCGTCGTCACCGCGACGCTCGACGATGCGCTGGCCAGGTGCTCGCCCGAGGCCCTCGCGATGCATCGAAGCGAGAACCGGAGCGCCAACCCCGAGACCGCGCCGTGAAACGCGTGCGGATCTGGGGCTGCCGCGGCTCGCTGCCCGTGGCCCTCACGGCCGCGGGCGTGCGAGGCAAGCTGCTGACGACGCTGCGCGCGGCGCGCGGCCGGTCGATCGCGACCGATGACGACCTCGACGCGATCCTCGCCGGCCTGCCGTTCGCGGTCGCCGGTACCTACGGCGGCCACAGCTCGTGCGTGCAGATCGACACCGGCGGCGCCGACCACTTCGTCTGCGACATGGGCAGCGGCCTGCGCCCCTTCGGCCAGTCCGCGACGGCGCAGCGCCACGGCAAGCCCCAGACCTTCCACATCTTCATGTCCCACCTGCACTGGGACCACATCATGGGCCTGCCGTTCTTCGTGCCGGCCTTCATCCCGGGCAACCGCGTCGTGATCTACGGCAGCCACCGCGAGCTCGAGTCGGCGCTGCGCCGGCAGCAGGAGCCGCCGTCGTTCCCGGTCGACTTCAGGATCTTCGGCGCGACGATGGAGTTCGTGCACCTCGAGCCCGGCCGCGCGCACGAGATCGCCGGCGCTCGCGTGACGACGATGCTGCAGCGCCATGGCGGCGACTCCTACGGCTATCGCTTCGAGTCCGGCGGCAGGACCGTCGTCTACTCGACCGACTCCGAGCACCCGCTCTCCGACCCCGCGCACACCGATCGCTTTGTCGCCTTCTTCGGCGACGCCGACCTGGTGATCTTCGACGCGATGTACTCGCTCGCCGACGCCATCTCGGTGAAGGCCGACTGGGGCCACTCGAGCAACATCGTCGGCGTCGAGCTGTGCCAGATGGCGGGCGCGAAGCATTTGTGCCTGTTCCACCACGAGCCGGTCTTCGACGACGCGGCGATCGACGCCCTGCTCGCCGAGACGCGCCGCCTGGAGGAGATCACGCGCGGCGCGGTGGCGCTGCGCGTCAGCGCCGCCTTCGACGGGATGGACATCGCGCTGTGACGGCGCGCGCCGCGGCCGGCGAGCCGGCGCTCGGCCGCGACCGCATCAGCATCGCCGGCGTCGGCGTCTCGATCCTGCTGGCGCTGCTCGTCTGGCTGCCCGCGCCCTGGACCGATCGGCTCCAGTCGGCGTGGTTCGACGCCTGCCAGCTGCTCGCGCCGCGTCAGGTGAGCGTGCTTCCCGTGACGGTCGTGGAGATCGACCAGAAGAGCCTGGTCGCGCTCGGCCAGTGGCCGTGGCCGCGCACGCGGCTCGCCCGGCTGGTGACAGCCATCGCCGGGGCCGATGCGGCGGCGATCGGCATCAACATCCTGATGCCGGAGAGCGATGCGCTCTCGCCCGAGCGCCTGCTCGCCGAGGCGAAGCCGGAGGACAGCTCGCTCGCCGAGACGCTGCGCTCGCTGCTCACCAACGACGCCGTCCTCGCGGCCGCGCTCGCGTCGGCGCCCACGGTGCTGGTGCTCGCGGGCGCGAACGAGCCGAGCGGCCTGCCGCTGCGCGCGGCGCCGGTCACGGTCCAGGCGACGGCGCCGGACCCGGCCGGCCTGACGCTTCCCACCCACGCCGGCGCGCTCACGACCCTCGACGTGCTGAACCGGCAGGCGAGTGGCTGGGGCCTGATCTCGGTCGACACGACGCGCGGCATCGTGCGGCGCCTGCCACTGGTGGCGAGCATCCAGGGCACGCTGGTGCCGGCCCTGGCGGTCGAGATGCTGCGCGTCGCCTACGGTGCGCCGACGGTTCGCCTGGCCGCATCCGGTCGCGCGGTGACCAGCGTCTCTGTCGGCGACCTCCGGATCCGCACCGAGGCCGACGCCGCCGTCCGACCGTACTTCTCGCGCCACCGTGCCGACCGCTTCGTCTCGGCCGTCGACGTGCTCGACGGGCGCGTCGATCCTGCCCTGCTGCGGCGCCAGCTCGTGCTCATCGGCTCGACCGCGACCGGTCTCGAGGAGATCCACGACACGCCGATCGGCGACCGCATGTCGGGCAGCGAGATCCAGGCCCAGCTGCTCGAGAACCTGATCGACGGCACGACCTTGCGCCGGCCGGCGTGGGCGACCGGCGCCGAGGCGCTGCTGGTGCTGCTGGCGGGCACGCTGCTGGCATGGATGCTGCCGCGCCGGTCGCCGCGCCGCGTCGGCACGCTGATGGTCGTGCTCGTCGTCGCGCCGTTGCTCTGCGCGTACGCGGTCTTTCGCACGCGCGGCCTGCTCCTCGATCCAGCGACGCCCGTGGTCTCGCTGCTGCTGCTGTTCGGCGTGCTGCTCATGCTCGCGCTGACCGAATCGCTCCGGCAGGGCCGCTCGCTCGAAGGCGTCGTGCAGGTGCAGCGCGAGCAGAGCGCGCGCATCGCCGGCGAGCTCGAGGCGGCGCAGCGCATCCAGTCGGCGAGCCTGCCGCGTGCCGACCTTCTGAAGGGCGACGATCGCGTCGATCTCCACGCTGCGCTGACGCCGGCGCGCGAGGTCGGCGGCGATCTCTACGACTTCTTCAGGCTCGACGGCGATCGCCTCTTCGTGCTGATCGGCGACGTCGCCGGCAAGGGCCTCTCGGCCTCGATCTTCATGACCGTGAGCAAGGCGCTCTACAAAGGCGCGATGCTGCGCGCGCCGCACGCCGACATCGGCGACATCATGATCGCGGCCAACGCCGAGGCGTCGCGCGACAACGCCGAGATGCTCTTCGTCACGATGTTCGCCGCCATCCTCGATCTCCGCAGCGGCGAGCTCTCGTATTGCAACGCCGGCCACGACAACCCGTATCGCCTGCGCCCGGGCGCATCACGGCCGGGCCGCATCGTCGACGGCGACGGACCGCCGCTCTGCGCGATGCCCGACTTCGGCTATCGCAGCGCTCGCTGTCAGCTCGATCCAGGCGAGTTGCTGTGCCTGATGACCGACGGCGTCGCAGAAGCCCAGGACCCGGCCGGCGCCCTGTACGGACACGAGCGCGTCGAGCGCCTGATGGTCGGCGCGCTGCAGGGCGGCGCCTCGGCGCGCGCGCTGGTCGAGACCTTGCAGGCCGAAGTGCTCGCCTTCGAGGGCGGCACCGAGCCGAACGACGACCTGACGATCCTGGCCTTGCGCTGGAA
>JBBRZP010000030.1:0-26687 GCA_038236565.1 Burkholderiales bacterium
CCGCGCCGGCGACGTCCGGCGCACCGGCCAGCCCGCGCGCGAAGATCGACGTCGAGCTGTTCGAGCGCGCCGTCGCGAACCTGATCGACAACGCGCTGAAGTTCTGCTCGCGCGGCAGCACGGTGACGCTCGCCGCGCAAGCGCGCGACGGCCGGGTCGAGGTCAGTGTCGCGGACGATGGTCCGGGCATCGCGGCCGCCGACCTGCCGCACCTCTTCGACCGCTTCTATCAAAGCCGCTCGACGGTCGCGCCGGCGACGGCCGAAGGAGGTCGCGGACTCGGCCTGGCGATCGTCAAGCGGATCGCCGAGCTGCACGGCGGCGACGTCGCCGTGCACAGCGTGCTCGGCAGCGGCACGCGGGTCGTGATGTCGCTTCCGGGCGCTGCCTAGAGCCTCGCCCCGCACGCACCGGGAAAGCCCTTGTGCCTCGTTTCGGGGCGACGACTACAGTGCGTCCTCCTGACGAGGCACCTGCCTGGTGCTTCGACGGGAATCGACAAGGTCAGTGAGGAGACAGCGGCGTACCAGCGTCGCGCAGGCGAGAGCCGAAGCACAAAGTCGAGGGGCGCCGCGAGGCGCCCCTTGTCTTTGGTGGATCTACTTCGGCGCGATGGCGCCGCCGGCGGGCCAGTCGACGTCGCCGATGCGCTTCAGCCGCATCTCGAAGATGCGGAGCGGCTCGCGCCCGGCGACGATCCGCTCGCCGACCTCGTAGAGCTCGCCGTCCTTGACCGTCGCGACGTAGCGGATCGTCGCCGGACCCAGCGGAATCTCCCATCGGTAGCCGTCGCCGGTCGGAACGAACGCGAAGTCGCCGACGTGGCCCTGGGCGTGCGAGTGGAGCGAATAGGCGCGCGTGGCCGGATCGAACGAGACGATGCCGAAGGCGTTGAAGCGGACGCCGCCGGCGTCGTCGTAGCCGCGCCCTTCGATGATCCGGATCGAGCCGCCGAGCATCGGGCCGATGCGCTCGGTCTGGACGAACGTGAGGCGGCTGCCGTCCGGCTGCAGCACGAACGCCGGCCCGCGCCACGCGCCGTCGAGCATCGCGAACGCCTTTATCGCGGCGATCTGGGAGGCGACAAGAGCGGCGGTGTCGGGCTGCTGAGCGGTTGCGGCGAGGCAGATCGCACTCAGCGCGAGGGCAACGATCGGGGATGAGAACGGACGCATCACGCCTTTCGCAAGGCCGACACAGTCGTCGGCGTCGAGAATTGTGACGCGCCGCGCACGTGCGATGCAGCGCCCGGCGCGAGCGGGGCTCGCTACCATGCAGGCTGCTTTCGCGGCCTCGCCGGCTGCGCCATCGCCATGTCAGATCAAAAGAACCGACGCCTCATCGACGTCGACGTCCCGGCCCAGCCCGAAGTGCTCGTGCAGCTGTCGCTGCTGCTCGCCGAGGACGACGTCGACTTCAACGCGGCGAGCCTGCTCATCAGCTCCGACATGGCGCTCGCCGCCGCCGTTCTGAAGACCGTCAACTCGGCGATGTACGGCCTGCGCGGCCGCGTCCAGAGCGTGCAGCAGGCGATCACCTACCTCGGCACGCGCGAGGTCGCTTCGGTGACCTTCGAGATGGGCCTGCGCGCGGTGTTCCCGCCGGCGCCCGAGCTCGAGCCGCTCTGGGAGCGCGCCCGCGTGCGCGGCCTGCTCATGGGCCGGATCGCCGCGTCGCTCGGCGTCGATGCATGGGCGGCGCACTCGGCGGGCCTGTTCGAGGAATGCGGCAAGGCGGTCATGTTCCGCCACGCCACCGAGCGCTACAAGCCGATGCTGCTGAAGGCGGCCTCGGACGAAGAGCTGCTGATGCTCGAGCACGACCAGTTCGGCGTCAGCCACGACACGCTCGGCGCGGCCCTCTGCGAAAGCTGGGGCCTCGCGCCGCAGGCGGTCGACAGTGTCCGCTATCACGTCATCGTCAACAGCACGCTCGAGCTGCCGATGAACATCCCGCGGCGCGCGATGTGCGCGATCTCGGCGCTGGCGCACGCGCTCATGACCGATCCCGACACGCTCGACGACGTCGCGCGCAAGGTCGCGCCCCAGGCCGACCTCGATCCGCTGCTGGCGCAGCGCGGCGCGCGCAAGGTGCAGGAGCAGATCGAGATGGCCGTCGAGCGGGCGAAGAGCGACTAGCTCCGTCCGACGCGAAAGTCGACTCAGTCGACTTTCGCACCCGACGCCGTCACCACTGCGGCCCACTTCTTCGTCTCGGCCGCGATGAAGCGGCCGAAGTCGGCCGGCGACATGCCGCCCGGCACCGCACCCTGCGACTGCAGCCGCTCCCTCAGCGCCGGCGATGCGAGTGCCTTGGCCGTCTCCTGCTGGACGCGATTGATGATCTCCACGGGCGTTCCGGCGGGCGCGAGGAGGCCGAACCACGAACTTGCCTCGAAGCCCTTGACCGGACCCGCTTCGGCTACCGTCGGCACGTCGGGCAACGCACTGCTGCGCTGGCTGCTCGTCACGGCGAGCGCGATCAGCTTGCCGGACTTGATCTGTTGCAGCGCTGACGGAAGGTTGTCGAACATGACGTCCATCGTGCCGCCGATCAGGTCGAGCAGCGCCGGGCTCGAGCCGCGGTATGGAAAGTGGACCATGAAGGTCCCGGTCATCGTCTTGAAGAGCTCGCCGGCGAGGTGGATCGACGTGCCGTTGCCGCTCGACGCCATGTTGAGCTTGCCCGGATGGGCGCGCGCGTAGGCGATGAAGGAGCGCACGTCGGTGATGCCGTCGGCGGCCGCCTTCGCCGGGTTCATCACCATCACGTTCGGCACGCCGGCGACGAGCGTGATCGGCGCGAAGTCCTTCGCCGCCTCGTACGGCATCTTGGGATACAGCGACGGATTGATCGCCTGCGTGCCGACCGTGCCCATCAACAGCGTGTAGCCGTCGGCGGGCGACTTGGCGACGGCGTCGGCGCCGATGTTCCCACCGGCGCCGGCCCGGTTGTCGACGATGAAGGTCTGGCCGAACGCCTTGCCGAGCTCGGGGGCGAGCGCGCGCGCGAGGATGTCGGTCGTGCCGCCGGGCGCGAACGGGACGACGACGCGGACCGGCTTGGTCGGCCACGCGCCCTGCGCGCGCAGCCAGCGCGGCGCGACCGTGGCGGCGCCGAGGGCGACGAGGGAGCGACGACGGACGGACATGGGATCAGCGCCTCGCGCCCCGAACGGGGGCGCCCGCGCCAGTGTCGCGACGCGGCGCACGTCGGCCTAGAGGACTTGCCCGATGCACTCCCGCGCCTGCGGACAAAGAAGGAGGAGCGGGACGACAGGCTCGGTGCTGGCTCTCGAACAGCCCCGAAACGCCCGCTCCTCCTGGACAGCACACGGTCGGCGGACTGAGGGCTCCGTCAGACCGGCGCCAGGCGCAAGCGAGTGGGATTCACTGGCTCGCGTCCGGCACGGCGTCCGAAAACGTTGGGCCGCGGCTCAGCGCGTCTCGCCGGGGCGGCCGAACAGCGACAACTGACGCGTCCCTTGCGAGCCGCGCGCCAGGACCCGCGGGCGCTGCGCCAGCGCGTCGAGCGGGGCCGGCTGGGTGCGGACGACGCCGCTCGATTTCGACATCAGCGGCGCGGCGGCGGGGCGGTGGGTGAGCATGATCGTCGGCCGTCGCGTCAGGAGGGCATCGCGGCCGGGCGCTCGTCGCGGCCGGGCCAGCCGACGACATGCTCGACGAGCGCAGCGTCGAAGGAATCGCTGATCTCCATCCAGCCCGATGTGCGCGACGACGGCAGGCGTTGCGGCGTGGCGCCGCCGAGGCGGAGCAACGACGAGGCGCCGCCGTGGCAGCGCGGGCCGAGCGGCCGGCGCAAGGAGGAAGCGAGCGGGTACTGGCGGCGGGCAGCGGACATCGGACGGCTTTCGAAGGCAGCGCGACCAGGTCCTGGACACATGTCGTTGCAGTCCCTGCGCGCGACGGGAAAGAGCGCAACGAGCGTGCCAAGCTTGGCCGCGTGATCGACCGCACGACCGCCCGCGCGGAGGCGCCTCCGGCGCCGTGGCGCGTCGCCACGCGGGTCGACGGCGCGACCGCTCGCGTCGCACTCGCAAGCATCTGTTACGCCCTGCGTCAACGTCCTGTCTTGCAACGAAGTAAAGATCCAGGTCACGGGAACGCGCCCGCGCCGGGCGCGATCCCACGTCGCACACTGACCCGAGGGACACGCCATGTCCGATGAATACGACGACGCCGTCGACGCCTTGCCCGGGACGCCCGCCGCCCCGGCCCGCGGGCGGTCCGCGCGCCTGATCGCGCGCTTGTACGGCTCGGCCAACCTCGCCTTGCGAACGCGCTTCGTTGCCTGCCTGATCCGGCCGCTCAGCCCGCTCGGCCTGGCGGCCATCGGCGCCGGCGCGTTCACTGTCCTGCTCTCGCGCCGCGGCGCCGGCGGCATCAGCATCGCCGTCGCCGACGTCGCCCAGTTCTCGAAGGAGCAGATCGCCGAGCTGGCGCGCTTCGTCGAGCAGGTGAGCCCCGAGGCGCTCGCCCAGGTCGCGGCGATGGTGGCCGACAACCCGGTCGGCGTCGGCGCCTTCACGGCGTCGGTCGGCGTCCTGCTCGCGCTCGAGCTGCGCGGCGTGTCTGCGGCGCGCAGGCGCCGCGGCGGAACTCAGGCCGCCGGCGCGTAGCCGCGGGGGATGGCGTCGAGGAGACGCCGCGTGTAGGCCTGCTGGGGCTGCTCGAGGATCTGCTCGACGCCGGCCTGCTCGACGACCTCGCCGTCCTTCATCACGAGCACCTCGTCGGCCATGAAGCGCACGACCGCGAGGTCGTGGCTGATGAAGATGTAGGCCAGGCCGAGCTCGTCCTGCAGGTCCTTCAGGAGGTTGAGCACCTGCGCCTGCACCGAGACGTCGAGCGCGCTCACCGCCTCGTCGAGCACCAGCACTTCGGGGTCGAGCGTGAGGCAGCGCGCGATCGCGACGCGCTGGCGCTGGCCGCCGGAGAACTCGTGCGGATACTTGTGCATTGCGCTGTCGTCGAGGCCGACGCGCGCGAGCAGCGCCTCGGCACGCGCGCGTCGCGCAGCGTCGTCGGCGCCGACGCCGTGGATGGTCATCGGCTCGACCAGCGTCTGGCCGATCGTGAAGCGCGGGTTGAGCGAGGCGTACGGGTTCTGGAACACGACCTGGATGCGCTTTCGCATCGGCAGCATCTCGGCGCGCGAGAGCGCGAGCAGGTCCTGGCCGTCGAACATCGCCTGGCCAGTCACCGGGCCGCCATTGGCTTCGTGCAGGCGCAGCAGGGTCAGGCCGAGCGTCGTCTTGCCCGATCCCGACTCGCCGACGACGCCGAGCGTGTGGCCGGCACGGAGCTGGAAGGTCGCGCCCTTGACGGCGCGGAATTCCTTGCGGGTGAAGACGCCGTCCGGGATCCAGAAGCTCTTGGTCAGGTCGCGCGCCTCGATGATCACGCGCGCCGACGGGTCCTTGGCCTTGGCCACCGTCGTCGACGCGCGACCGGCGATGTGGTCGTCGATCACGCGCAGGCGCGGCGCGCGCTGCGCGAGCGTCGGCCGGCACGCCAGCAGCGCCTGCGTGTACGCGTCCTGCGGCGACGCGAAGATCTGCGCGACCGGGCCCTGCTCGCGCACCTTGCCGTGACGCATGACGACGACGTGATCGGCGATCTCGCCGACGACGCCGAGGTCGTGGCTGATGAAGAGCATGCTCATCCGGTGCCGCTCCTTCAGGCCCGCGAGGAGCTCGAGAATCTGGCGCTGGATGGTGACGTCGAGGGCCGTCGTCGGCTCGTCGGCGATCAGCAGCTTGGGCTCGCAGGCCAAGGCCATCGCGATCATCACGCGCTGCTGCTGGCCGCCCGAGAGCTGGTGCGGATAGGCGCCGAGCCGGCGCTTGGGCTCGGGCATGCCGACTTCCTGCAGCAGCGCCTCGGCGCGCGCAAGCGCCTCGCGCCTGCCCATGCCGAGGTGCTTGACGAGCGGCTCGCTCACCTGCTCGCCGACGGTGAAGACCGGGTTGAGCGAGCTCATGGGATCCTGGAACACGCAGGCGATCGCGCGGCCGCGCAGGCCCTGGAGCTCGTCGCGCGATGCGGCCAGCATGTCGCGGCCCTGGAACGTGACCGCGCCCGTGCGCTCGGCGTTGTCGGGCAGGAGGTTGAGGATCGACATCGCCGTCACGCTCTTGCCGGAGCCGGACTCGCCAACCAGCGCGACCGTCGTGTTCTCGGGGACGTCGAAGCTCACGCCCTTGACGGCCTCGACGCGCTGGACGACGCCCTTCTCGCTGCCGAGGCGGAACGAGACGTGCAGGTTGCGGATCGAGAGGAGCGGCGACGTGCTCGCATTGGCGGGAACCGCGCTCACTCCAGCCCCCTGAGCTTGGGATCGAGCGCATCGCGCAGGGCGTCGGTCATGAGCGAGAACGCGGTGACGAAGACGGCCATCAGGATCGTCGCCGCCGCGAGCTGCCACCAGTAGCCGAGGATCAGCTCGCTCTGCGCCTCTGCGAGCATCGTGCCCCACGAGACCTGGTCGACGCCGACGCCCAGGCCCAGGTACGAGAGGATCACCTCCGACTTGATGAAGCCGACGACGTGGATCGAGAGCTGCACCAGCACGACGTGGCTGACGTTGGGCAGGATGTGGCGGAACATGCGCGAGACGTTGCCCGCGCCGATCGCCTCCGCCGAGCGCACGTAATCGCGCACTGCGTGCTTGATGAACTCGGCGCGGATCAGCCGGTAGATGCCGGTCCAGCCTGCCAGGCCGAGGATGAGGACGACCGAGCCGATGCCGCGACCGAACACGGCCGCGAAGGCGAAGATCAGGAGGATGCCGGGAATCGCGGTGAACACGTTGTAGACCCACTCGAGGAGGTCGCCGACCTTTCCGCCGAAGAAGCCCGAGAGCGCGCCGAGCACGGTGCCGATCGCCGTCGCGAGCAGGGCCGCGGCGACGCCGACGAAGATCGAGATCTGCGCGCCCTTGA
Source organism: Burkholderiales bacterium (assembly GCA_038236565.1). Classification (GTDB taxonomy): domain Bacteria; phylum Pseudomonadota; class Gammaproteobacteria; order Burkholderiales; family Burkholderiaceae_C; genus Schlegelella_A. The sequence goes on from JBBRZP010000030.1 coordinate 6,965, forward strand.
TCGCCTTGGCGAGCACGTCGCGGCCGAGGCGGTCGCCGCCGAAGGGCAGCGTGTCGGCCTTGATCGACGCCGTCGTCTGGTACTTCTTGGCCGCCTCGGCCCACTCCTTGTAGCGCGGCGCCAGCGGGTCGACCGCCGAGATGTCGGCGTTCGGGCCGGTCGGCCCGGCGACGGCGAGCGTCTCGCTCGGCGCCGCGGGGCCGAGGAAGGTCGGCGGCGCGTTCGGCACGCCGGTCTCGGTCTGCCAGTTGTTGCCGACGAGGCCGACCGCGGCGGCGAGGACGAGGAGCAGGAACAGCGCGACGATGGCGAGCGAGACCATGCCGACGCGGTCGCTGCGAAAGCGCTTGGCGGCGGCGCGCCAGACGCTCTCGGAGCGCGTCGCCTTCGTGCGCGTGTCGAGGTGTGACGCGTCGATCACCGCGCTCATTTCAGCACCACGCGCGGATCGACGATCTTGTAGAGCACGTCGGTGGCGAGGTTGACGACCATCGTGATCGCCGCGATGTAGATCGCGAACGCCTGGATCACCGGGTAGTCGCTGCGGTTGACGGCGAGCAGCACCTCGCGGCCGAGGCCCGGGATCGAGAAGAACACCTCGATCAGGAACGAGCCGACGAAGATGCTCGGCAGGCCGACAGCGACGTTGGTGAGGATCGGGATCAGGGCGTTCCTCATCACGTGCTTGAGCATGATCGTCTTCTCGGTCAGGCCCTTGGCGCGCGCGGTGCGCACGTAGTCGTGGCCGATCTCGTCGAGGAAGAAGCTGCGGTAGAGGCGCGTCTGCGGCGCGAGCGACACGGCGACAGCCAGCATCACCGGTAGCGGCGCGTAGCGCGCCAGGTTGGTCGAGAGGTGGTCGCTCCAGCCCTGGACCGGGAACAGGCCGAGCTGGAACGCGAACACGTACTGGCCGACGATGACGTAGACCAGGAACGAGATCGAGAGCGCGACCGTGGTCGCGACCATGATGCTGCGGTCGGTGAGCGAGCCGCGGACGTAGGCGACGCCGAGGGCGAACGGGATCGCGAGCAGCGAGTCCAGGATCAGGATCGGCACCATCACCGTCAGCGTCGCCGGCAGGCGCGTCGAGAACAGGTGCGCGACCGACTCGTTGGTCGCCCAGCTGCGGCCCCAGTCGAAGGTGACGATCTGCTTCAGGAAGATCCAGAACTGGGTCCAGAGCGGCTCGTTCAGGCCGAGCTGCTGGCGGACGGCGTCGACTTGCGCCTGGGTCGCGTTCTGGCCAGCGAGGATTTCCGCCGGGTCGCCGCCGAAGCCCTTGAAGAGGAGGAAGACGAGCAGGACGACACCGAACATCGTCGGGACCATCTGCCAGATGCGTCGGATCAGGTAGGCCGTCATGGGCGCGGGCGGGCGTCTTGGAGCGAGGGCCGCCAACCGGGCGACGAGGACGCGAGTCTACGGTGCGTGAGAGACTTCCCGCCATGCGACGCCTTGCCGCGGGAATCGTGCTCGTCCTCGTCGCCGCGGCCGCCGGCGCGCAGACGCCGCCGCCGGCGCCTTCGGCCGAGCCCAAGGTCCTGCGCTACGCCTTGCGCATCGCGGAGACCGGTTTCGATCCGGCGCAGATCACCGATCTGTACTCACGCACGATCGCGGCCAACATCTTCGAGGCGCCGTACCAGTACGAATTCCTGGCGCGGCCGGCGCGTCTGCGGCCCTCGACCGCGGCGGCGATGCCCGAGGTCTCGGACGACTTCAAGACCTTCACGGTCCGGATCAGGCCCGGCATCTTCTTCACCGACGATCCGGCCTTCGGCGGCAAGCCGCGCGAGCTCGTCGCTGCCGACTACGTGTATTCGATCAAGCGGATCTTCGACCCGCGCTGGAAGAGCCCGCATCTGTCGACGATCCAGGAGGACCAGATCCTCGGCCTCGAGGATCTGCGTAAGCAGGCACTCACTGGCAAGCCTTTCGATTACGACCATGACGTGCCGGGAATGCGGGCGACCGACCGGTACACGCTGCAGTTCAAGCTCGGGGCGCCGAATCCGCGCTTCGCCGACCACCTGAGCGACGCCTCGATGGTGGGTGCGCTCGCCCGCGAGGTGGTCGAGGCCAACCTCGAATCGACGATGGGACATCCGGTCGGCACCGGGCCGTTCAAGCTCGCCCGCTGGAAGCGCAGCTCGCTGATCGTCCTCGACAAGAACCCGGGCTACCGCGATCAGTACTACGACGAGGAGGCGCCTGCCGACGATCCGATCGCCCAGGCCGCCGTCGCGCGGCTCAAGGGAAGGAAGCTGCCGATGGTCGACCGGGTCGAGGTCAGCATCATCGAGGAGGCGCAGCCGCGTTGGCTCTCGTTCCTCAACACCGAGATGGACGTCGCCGAGCAGGTGCCGGAAGACTTCACGGAAGTCGCGATCCCCAACAACAAGCTGGCGCCCAACCTCGCCAAGCGCGGCATCTACGCCGTGCGCTACCCGCGCGCCGACGCGTCGGTGTCCTACTTCGGCATGACCGATCCGGTGGTGGGCGGCTACACACCGGCCAAGGTCGCCCTGCGCCGTGCCATCGCGCTGGCGGTCGATGTCGAGCAGGAGATCCGCCTCGTCCGCCGCGGCCAGGCGATCCCGGGGCAGTCGCTGCTGCCGCCGGGCGTCTCCGGCTACGACCCGGCGTTTCGCAGCGAGATGAGCGAATTCGACCGGGCGCGCGCGAAGGCGCTTCTCGACCTCTACGGCTACGTCGACCGCGACGGCGACGGCTGGCGCGAGCAGCCCGACGGCTCGCCGCTGCAGATCGAGTACGCGACCCAGCCCGACGGCTTCAACCGCCAGCTCATCACGCAGTGGAAGAAGAACATGGATGCGATCGGCGTCCGGATGGTCTTTCGCAACGCCAAGTGGCCGGAGAACCTGAAGGCCTCGCGCGCCGGCAAGCTGCAGATGTGGGGTGTGGGTGAATCCGGCGGCCCGGACGGTGGGGACTTCCTCGTGCTCGGCTACGGCAAGAGCGTCGGCCAGGGCAACCTCGCCCGCTTCGACCTGCCCGAGTACGACCGGCTCTACGAGCAGCAGAAGAGCCTGCCCGACGGCCCCGAGCGCTTCGCGGTCATGACCCGGGCGAAGGAACTTTTGATCGCCTACATGCCCTACAAGGTGCACGTCCATCGTGTCTGGACCGACCTCGCCCAACCCTGGGTGATCGGCTATCACCGCAACGTCTTCCTGCGCGAGTTCTGGAAGTTCGTCGACATCGACAACGACGAGAAGGCGCGCCGCACCCGCTAGCGGCCGAGACGAGGAACCCACCATGTCGAAGAACGAACCGCGCCGCGTCACACGGCGTCGCGCTGCCCAGTCGCTCGCTGCCGCCGGGCTCGCGGTATCCGTGCCGGGCCTCGGCCTCGGCCGCGCGCTGGCCGCCGCGCCCGCCGCGTCGGGCGCCGCGCCGGCCGGTCTCAAGGTCCTGCGCTACGCCTTCGAGGTCGCCGAGACGAGCCTCGATCCGGCCAAGGTCAACGACCTGTACTCGCGCATCCTCACGCCGCACATGTTCGAGGGCCTCTACACCTACGACCATCTGGCGCGGCCGGTGAAGATCAAGCCGCTCACGGCGGCGGCGATGCCCGAGCACTCCGACGACTACCGCGTCTGGACCGCCCGCGTGAGGCCGGGGATCTACTTTGCCGCCGATCCGGCGTTCAAAGGCAAGAAGCGCGAGCTCGTCGCCCAGGACTACGTCTACGCGTGGAAGCGCTTCGCCGACCCGGCGAACAAGAGCCCGGTGTGGTCCGGCATGGAGACCGAGGGCTACATCGGCCTGCCCGAAGTGCGCCAGCGCGCGCTCGACGAGAAGAAGCCGTTCGACTACGACAAGGAGATCGACGGCGTCCGCGCGCTCGATCGCTACACGATCCGCTTCATGTTGAAGGAGCCGAGGCCGCGCTTCATCGAGACGCTGGCCGGCGGCGATCTGTACGGCGCCGTGGCGCGCGAGGTGATCGAGTTCTACGGCAACGATTCCGAATCGCATCCGGTCGGTACCGGCCCGTTCAAGCTCGCCCAGTGGCGGCGCAGCTCGCTCATCGTCTTCGAACGCAACCCCGAATTCAGGGAGATGCTCTACGACGCCGAGCCGGCGGCCGACGACGTCGAGGGCCAGGCGCTGGTCGCCCGGTTCAAGGGCCGGCGCCTGCCGATGGTCGATCGGGTCGAGATCTCGATCATCGAGGAAGAGCAGCCGCGCTGGCTGTCGTTCGTTACCGGCGAGGCCGATGTCGCGTACCGCGTCGGCTACCAGTTCGCGCCGCAGGCGATGCCGAACGGAAAGGTCGCGCCCAACCTCGCCAAGCAGGGCGTCAAGGGCTATCCGGTGATCGAGGCGGCGGGCAACTTCTACCTCTTCAACATGGACGATCCGGTCGTCGGCGGCTACACGCCGGCGCAGGTGGCGCTGCGCCGGGCGTTCAGCCTCGGCCTCGACAGCCAGACCATCATCAACTACGCATACAACGGCCTGGGCACGCTGGCGCAGGGGCCGACCTTGCCGAACACGCAGGCCTACGACCCGAAGTTCAAGACCGAGTGCAGCGAATACAACCCGGCCAAGGCCAATGCGCTGCTCGATCTCTACGGCTTCGCGGATCGCGACGGCGATGGCTGGCGCAAGCGTCCCGACGGTTCGCCGCTTCTGTTCCGGGTCCAGACCCAGTCACAGCAGCGCGACCGCAAGATCGCCGAGGTGATGACCAAGAACATGAAGACGCTCGGGATCCGCGTCCAGTCGATCGTCGCGCAATGGCCGGAGAACCTGAAGCAGACGCGTGCCGGCAACTACCAGATCTGGTCGCTCGGCCTCTCGGCCGCGGCGCCTGATTCCGCCGGCTCGTACGCGCGCTACGACAGCCGCCAGATCGGCGGCCAGAACATGTCGCGCGTGCGCCTGCCGGAACTCGACGCGCTCTACGACCGGCTCCAGATCCTGCCCGACGGTCCCGAGCGGCTCGTGACGTTCCGCCAGGCCGAGAACCTGGCCATCGCCTACATGCCCTACAAGTTCACCCTCAACCGCGTCTCGCTCGACATGACCCAGGGGCATCTCGTCGGCTATCGCCGCACGGTGTTCTGGCAAGACTGGTGGCAGTTCGTCGACATCGATCCCACCGCGCGCAAGGCGTGATGCCAGCGGCGCCAACGCGATGAGCCGCGGCATCGACCGACGCCGCTTCGCGCTCGCCAGTGCGGCGCTCGCGACCGGAACGCGGGCGACGCCGGCCTTCGCGCAAGCGAGCGAATCGCCGGTCGGCTCGAACGTCCTGCGCATCCTCTTCGAGTCTTCGGAGACCGGCTTCGATCCGGCCCAGACGAGCGATCTGTACTCGACCCGCGTCCAGGTCCACATCTTCGAGTCGCTGCTCACCTACGACCCGCTCGCCGTCCCGGTGCGGCTCGTTGCGCTCACTGCAGAGGCGATGCCGCAATCGAGCGCGGACTACAAGACCTGGACCGTGCGCCTGAAGCGCGGCATCTACTTCAACGACGACCCGGCGTTCAAGGGCCAGAAGCGCGAGCTCGTCGCCGACGACTACGTGTTCACTTACAAGCGCATCTACGACCCGGCACTGAAGAGCCCGATCTACAACTCGCTCAACGACGACGGCATCCTGGGCCTCGACGAAGTGCGCCAGCGCGCCCTCGCCGCCAAGGCGCCGTTCGACTATCGCGCCGAAGTCGAAGGCCTGCGCGCGCTCGATCGCTACACGATCCAGTTCAGGCTGGCCGCTTCGCGACCGCGCTTCGCGACGACGCTCGCCGGCGCCCACTACGGCGCGATCGCGCGCGAGGTGGTCGAGGCATATCGCGACGACATCATGGCTCACCCTGTCGGCACCGGCCCGTACCGCCTCAAGCTCTGGCGCCGCAGCTCGCGCATCGTGCTCGAGAAGAATCCGACCTTTCGCGACATGCGCTACGCCGGCGAGCCGGCGCCGGGCGACGTCGAAGCGCAGGGCTGGGCCAAACGTCTGGTCGGAAAGAAGCTCCCGCTCAACGACGGCGTCGAGATCGCGATCGTCGAGGAGAACCAGCCGCGCTGGCTCAGCTTCCTGAACGGCGACGCCGACTTCGCGCGCGTGCCGCCCGAGCTGTCGATCATCGCCTCGCCGAACGGCAGGATCGCCCCCAACCTCGCGAAGCAGGGCATCACGCTGCAGCGCTACGTCAATCCCGACGTGGCGATCTCCTACTTCAACATGGAAGACCCGGTCGTCGGCGGCTACACGCCGGAGAAGGTCGCGCTGCGCCGGGCGGTGAGCCTGGCCTACGACATCGACAAGGAGATCCGCATCATCCGGCGCGGTCAGGCGATCCCCGCGCAGGCCGTGATGCCGCCCGGGACTTTCGGCTACGACCCGACCTTTCGCACCGAGAACAGCGAGCACAGCATCCCGCGGGCGAAAGGGCTGCTCGACGTGTACGGCTACCTCGATCGCGACGGCGACGGCTGGCGCGAGATGCCCGACGGCTCACCGCTGACGATCACGATGGGCACGCAGCCCGAGCAGATCTATCGCCAGTACAACGAGAACTGGCTGCACAGCCTCACCGAGATCGGCGTGCGCATCCGCTTCGACACGATGCAGTTCGCGGAGAGCCTCAAGGCGTCGCGTGCCGGCAAGCTGCAGATGTGGTTTCTCGGCCGCAGCGCCGCCGATCCCGACGCGCAGGGGGCGCTGGAAGCGATGTACGGCGGTTCGATCGGACAGTCCAACCTGGCGCGCTTCAAGCGGCCCGAGTTCGATGCGATCTACCGCCGCATGCTCGACCTGCCCGACGGCCCCGAGCGCGCGGCGCTCTTCAAGAAGGCGAGCGAGATCGCCGTGGCGTACATGCCGTACCGAGTCCACGTCCACCGCATCTACAACGATTTCGCGCGGCCGTGGATCACGGGCTATCGCCAGCCGCTCTTTCGCGAGCAGGTGTGGCATTACATCGAGGTCGACGGCGCGCGGCGGGCGCGTGCGCTCGCCTAGGCCAGAGGCCCACGTCGACATCCTGCGCGAGAGCTGCGAGCGCTTCATCTTCGTCGATCGCGGCCGGCTGACGCATGCCGCTTCATGGTTGACGCTGACGGCCGACGAGCGCGTCCGCGCCGACCTCGGCCGCCTCGCCGACCCGCCAGCTACAGCGGCAGCTCGGTGAAATAACGGCCGCCGTGGAAGATGAGCGGCTGCGCGCCTTCGCGGCGCGCGCAGCGCTCGACCTCGCCGACGAAGATGACGTGGTCGCCTTCTTCGTAGCGGCTGCGGTTGAAGCATTCGAAAGTCGCGGCGGCGCCGTCGATCAGGGGCGCGCCGCCGGCGCCGATGCTGCAGGCGACGCCCTCGAACCGGTCGAGGTCCTTGCTCGCGAAGCGCTCGGCCAGGGCGAGCTGGTCGGCGGCGAGGATGTTGATCGCGTAGTGCGAGCCGCGCGCGAAGCCGGGCATCGAGCCGGCCTGGCGCGACAGGCTCCAGAGCACCAGCGGCGGCGCGATCGAGACCGAGTTGAACGAATTGGCGGTGAGGCCGATGGGCTCGCCGTCGACGCCGCGCGCGGTGACGATCGTCACGCCGGTCGCGAACATGGCGAGCGCGGCACGGAAGTCGTCGGCGGCGAAGGTGGGCGGCGCCGCGCGCGGAATTCGGGACATGGGCGATTGTCGACGTTGGAGGCGCAGCCTGCCGGACGCGGCAGCGGCGCGACACGTCCGTCGTTGCGAACCGGCGGTCCGTCGTCCGGAGCGGACGTCCGTCGCACGGGCCGCGCCGCCGCGTCGCGCTCGTCCTACAGTGGCTCTCTCACGCCCCGACAGGCTGCCCGATGCCTTCGTCTTCGTCCGGACCGAACCGCTGCGTGCGCGTCCTGTTCCTGCTCGCCCTCGCGTCGGCGGCCGGGGCCGCGCCCATGGCAGACGCGCCTGCGCGAGCCGACCGGCAGACCCAGTGGCGGGAAGACCTCGACGTCGTTCGCGACCGGTTTCTCGTCCTCGACCGCAGCTATCGCGCACCGGCGCGCGTCGCCGCCGGGCAGCGGCTCGAACGCCTGCGCGAGGGGATCGACCAGCTCGACGACGTCGAGATCGCCGCCGAGCTGGCGCGGATCGCGGCGCTGTCGCAGAACGCGCACACCCGGGCCTACCTGCTGCGCAACCGCGGCGTCTGGCGACGCCATCCGCTGCGGCTCTGGCGTTTCGCCGACGGCTGGCGCGTCGTGGCGGCGCGAGGCGAAGCAGAGGTCCTGCTCGGCGGCAGGCTCACGCATGTCGCGGGTCGCCCCGTCGACGAGGTGTTCACGGCGTTGCGGCCTCTCTACGCTGGCAACGACAGCTGGGCCGACTACATGGGCAGCTACACGCTCACGAGTGCCGATGCGCTGCACGCGATCTCGCTGGCCGGCAGCGACGGACGCGTCAAGTTCCGGGTCGAGCGCGACGGTGACGCGACGTCGCTGACCCTCGCGCCGATGCGGTTCGAGCGCCGCGAGACGGCCGAGGAGAGCTGGTGGTTCTTGTCGCCGCGGCGCGCCGTGCCCGGGGCGTGGCGCCATGCGCTCGACGGAGCATCGCTACCGGAATCGCTGCGCGGCGCCGCGGCCGACCATCGCTTCGTGCGCTGCGACGGCGACGTGCTCTATGTGCAGTTCAATCGCGCCACCGACACGCCGGGAGAGGAGTCGGTCGCGGCCTGGAGCGAACGGCTGCTTCGCGAGCTCGACCGCCGGCCTCCGCGCCGACTGGTCTTCGATCTCCGGTTCAACACCGGCGGCGACCTGACCAAGGCGCAGCCCCTGGTCGACGCCCTGGCGTCCTCACCGCTCGGCCGCGAGGACGGGCGCCTCGTCGTGCTGTCCGGTGCCAGCACGTTCTCGGCCGGGATCACGCCGCTCGCGGTCCTGCGCGCCCGGAGCCGGGCAATCGTCGTCGGCCGCCCTGCCGGCGACGGCACCGACTTCTGGGCCGAGGGAGGCAACGTCGTGCTGCCGCACTCGCTCCTCGTCCTGCACTACGCGGACGGCCTGCACTCCTACTCCGGCCGCGCGCATGCCGCAGGGATCGCGCAGCACATCGACCTGGGCATTGCCGTCGCGACTCTCGAGCCCGATCTGCCCGTGGCGTGGACCTGGAGCGACTACGCGAGCGGGCGCGACCCCGACGTCGAGGCCGCGCTCGGCAAACCGCTGCGCTGCGACGACGCCGCGCCATTGCGCTAGCTAGCCGCAGCGCCGCGCTTTTGCGCGCGGGCATCATCCGGGGTCGCGGCAACCGCCGCGCCGACCCTCGCAACGAACCCCGTTGAACGATTCCCCCTCCCCGCGCAGCGCTCGCGCGCCCATGAACGGCGCCGCGCTGCATCGTCTCGTCGCGGTCACCGTGCTCGGCTTCGCGTCCGGCCTGCCGCTCGCCCTGACCGGTCAGGCGATGCAGGCCTGGCTCACGGCCGACGGCGTCGACATCGCGACGATCGGCTTCCTGAGCCTCGTCGGCCTGCCCTACACCTTCAAGTTCCTGTGGGCGCCGCTGATGGACCGCTTCGAGCCGCCGTGGCTCGGCCGGCGTCGCAGCTGGCTCGTGCTGACCCAGCTCGCGCTCGCCGCCGCCCTGTTCTGGATGGCGGCGACGCCTCCGGCCTCGGCCCTCGGCGCGTTCGCGCTCGTCGCCGGGCTGGTGGCGTGGCTGTCGGCCTCGCAGGACGTCGTCGTCGACGCCTACCGCACCGACATCCTCACGGCCGCCGAGCGCGGCTTCGGCTCCTCGCTCTTCGTCCTCGGCTACCGGCTGGCGATGATCCTCTCGGGCGGCATCGCCTTCATCTGGGTCGACGCGCGCCAGGGCGGCGGCTGGAGCTGGCCCGAGGTCTATCGGGCGATGGCGCTCTTCATGGTCGGCGCGGCGGTGTTCTCGGCGCTCTTCACGCCGCGCCTCGCGGTGACGGCGCGGCCGGTCACGGTGGCGCGCAACGACCTCGTCGGCTTTCTCGCCGTCGCCGCCGCGGTGGCGGTCGGCTTCGTCGCGACGCGCTACGCGTTCTCGCCGCTGGCGCGCGCCTGGGTCGTGCCGCTCGTCGCCGCCACCGGCGTCGCGCCACCGTTGCCCGAGCGCTGGGCCGATCTCGTCGCGCTGTTCGCGGGCATCGGCTTCACCGTGCCGCTGGTCGCATTCGCGGCGCGCCGGGCGCGTTTCGAGACCTTTCTCGGCAGCCTCGCGAGCTACTTCGCGCAGCCCGGCGCTGGGCCGTTCCTGGCCTTCATCGTCCTCTACAAGCTCGGCGACGCCTTCGCCGGCTCGCTGCTCACGCCCTTCCTGCTCCAGGCGATGCACTACAGCACGGCCGAGGTCGGCGTCGTCAACAAGGTGATCGGCCTGTGGCTGACGATCGCCGGCGCGCTCCTCGGCGGCGCGCTGATGATCCGGCTCGGCCTGTGGCGCTCGCTGATGCTGTTCGGCATCCTGCAGATGCTCGGCAACCTCGGCTTCTGGTGGCTCTCGCTGCACGGCCGCGACGCGCTGCCGGGGCTCGTCGTGCCGGCGTTCGACTGGGGCTTCGTCAAGCTCGCGGTCGCGACGCCGGTCGACGGCGGCCTGCTGATGGCGATCGCGAGCGAGAACATCACCAGCGGCATGGGCACGGCGGCCTTCGTCGCCTTCCTGATGAGCCTGTGCAACCAGCGCTTCAGCGCGACCCAGTTCGCGCTGCTGAGCGCGTTCGCGTCGGTGGGTCGCGTCTGGGTCGGACCGCTCGCCGGCGTGCTCGCGCAGTCGATCGGCTGGCCGGCGTTCTTCCTCGCCTCGATCGTCGTCGCGCTGCCGGCGCTGGCCCTGCTCCTCGTCCTGCGCCGGCCGATCGATATGCTCGAGCGGGAGACGAATCCGAATGCAGACGATGCCTGACCACGCTCCGCTCCGCCCTGTCGCCGCCTGCGCCTTCTGCGCCGCGATGTCCGCCATGGGAACGCCCGACCGGCGGGCGTTCCTGCGCCTCGCGGGCGCGGGCGCAGCCCTCGCCGCCTGGCCGGCGTGGGCGCGCGAAGGCGTCGAGGTCGGCGCGCCGTCGGCGCTGTCGCAGCTGGTGCCGGCCGAGCAGGTCGAGCGCGCCGCCACCGGCCAGTACGCGTCGATGCTGCGCCAGGCGAGCGAGCAGCGCGCCATCGGCCCCGACGATCATCCCCAGGTGCGGCGCCTGCGCGCGATCTCCGGCCGGATCATTCCCTTCACCTACGCATGGAATCCGCGTGCGCGCGACTGGCGCTGGGAGGTGAACCTGATCGGCAGCAAGCAGATCAACGCCTTCTGCATGCCCGGCGGCAAGATCGCCTTCTACTACGGCATCCTCGACCGCCTGAAGCTCAGCGACGACGAGGTCGCAATGGTCATGGGCCACGAGATGACGCATGCGCTGCGCGAGCACGCACGCGAGCAGATGGGCAAGACCATGGCGACGCGCGGCGCGATCGAGATCGGCGCGGCGATCTTCGGTCTCGGCAACGGCGGCCGGCTGCTCGCCGACATGGGCGGCCAGCTGCTGACGCTGAAGTTCGGCCGCGCCGACGAGACCGAAGCCGATCTCGTCGGCCTCGAGCTCGCCGCGCGCTCGGGCTACGACCCGAGCGCCGGCATCACGCTCTGGGAAAAGATGGCGGCCGCGAGCAGGAACGCGTCGGTCGAGCTGCTGAGCACGCACCCGTCGGGGCCGACGCGGATCAGCGACATCCGCGCCAACCTGCCGAAGGTCGACGGGCTCTACACGCGGGCGGCCAAGCCGGCCGAGCGGTTCGGGCCGCCGGCGCCGCGCGGCGGCTGATCAGGCCGGGCGGAAGAGGCCGGCGGTCGGCTCGGGCCGGCCCATCTTGCGCAGCACGCCCATCACGGGCGGCAGCACGGCCACCTGGCGAACCAGCGCGCGGATGCTCGCGGCGCCGGTCTTCTGGCGGATGCTGCCGATCTGGCTGCGCACCGTCGACACCGCGACGCCGAGCTCCTCGGCGGTCTGCGCCGGCGGCGAGCCGCTGCACAGGGCGACCAGGACCCGCGTCTCCGCGCCGGTCAGGCCGCAGCTGCGGGCGAAGCCGTGCACCGACAGCGATTCGCACACGGCGCGCTTCTCGAGCACGACCAGGACGGCGCGCGGGCCGGCGTCGGCGGCGTCGAGCGGCACGACCGAGACGCTGGCGCGGCGGCTGTCTTCGCCGAGGGTGAGCAGGCGCCGGATGCCGCGCGCGGCGGCTGCCGTGACGGCCTCGTTGAGCAGCGCCGTGTCGCGGGCCGAGCGGCCGCCGAGCTGGCCTGCGGCGATCGCGAGCGGATGCTCGTCGTCGAGCTCGACGGCGGCCGCATCGTTGATGTGGCTGACGTGCATGTCGTCGAGAAGGAGCACGATGCCGTAGTCGAGCTCGTCGAGCGCGGCGGCCAGCCAGTGGCCGATGGCGGGAGCCGCGGGGGATGCGGTCGCGGCGGGGTGTCGGGGTGCCATCGCCGGGCGGCCGATCGGGGCCGGGGCGACGCGGAAGGAGAGGGGGCTCGCGGTAGCGGTACTGAACATGACGGTCCTCGGTCAACACAGGAGTCGATGCGACTCGTGAACGAAGGGTAGGAACGTCGGCGTCCCGTGTAACGTGAATAGGTTGGTGGATGGATGTGAACTATTCACACTTGCATCCGGCCGCTGAAACTGGCGGCGCTTGCGGCGCAGATGCCGGCCGGCGGATCGCTCAGGCCAGGGCCTTGAGCAGCCAGCGGTTGAGGTCGACGATCTCCGCCTCGCACACCGAGTGCGGCATCGCGTACTCGTGCCAGTCGACCGTGTGACCGGTCGCGACCAGGACGTCGCGCGACTGGCGCGCGCGCGCGATCGGGATCACTGGATCCTGCGTCCCGTGGGCCAGGAAGATCGGCGTCGACGTGTTGGCGGCGTGGCGCTCGGCTTCGAGCCTGGCCGCGAGCGGCAGATAGCCCGACAGGCCGACGAGCCCGGCCAGCCGCTCGGCGTGGCGCAGCCCCGTCATGAGGGTCATCGCGCAGCCTTGGCTGAACCCGGCGAGGACGATGCGGCCGGCGACCACGCCGCGCGACTTCTCCTTGGCGATGAGCGCCTCGACCAGCGCCTGCGACGCGCGCAGGCCGGCGTCGTCCTCGCGCCGCTCGGCCGCGTCGAGGCCGAAGATGTCGTACCAGGCGCGCATCACGTGGCCGCCGTTGATCGTCACCGGCCGCGTCGGTCCGTGCGGGAAGACGAAGCGCACCGGGCCAATCTCCGCGAGGGCGAGCTCGTGCGCGACCGGGACGAAGTCGTTGCCGTCGGCGCCCAGGCCGTGCAGGATGATGATCGAGGCGCGCGCGTCGGGCCCGGTCTCGTGTTCGATGGTCTCGAGCGTCATGCGGAGTGTTCCTCGTCGTGGCTACAGCCGGAAAGCGTAGTCGATGACCACCGGCGCATGATCGCTGAAGCGCTGCTCGAGGTAGATGTGCTCCCGCGTCGCGAGCGAGGCGATCGCCGGCGTCGCGAGGTGGTAGTCGAGGCGCCAGCCGACGTTCTTGGCGCGCGCCTGGCCGCGGTTGCTCCACCAGGTGTACTGCTCGGGATGCGGGTTGAGCGTGCGGAACACGTCGACGAAGCCGATCTCCTCGAAGAGCCGCGTCATCCAGGCGCGCTCCTCGGGCAGGAAGCCGCTGTTCTTGCGGTTGCCTTTCCAGTTCCTGAGATCGATCTCCTTGTGGGCGATGTTGATGTCGCCGATCAGGATCACCTCGCGCTCCTGCGCCAGCGCGTGCAGGTAAGGACCCATCAACGCGAGGAAGCGGAACTTGGCCGCCTGGCGGTGCTCGCCCGCCGAGCCGCTCGGGAAATAGCAGCTGACGACGCTGATGCGCGGGAGGCCCTTGCGCGACGGGCGATCGAAGCGCGCCTCGACGTAGCGCCCTTCGGCATCGAACTCCGGATCGCCGAAGCCGATCCGCACCGCGCTCGGCTTCTTCCGGCTGTAGAGGCCCACGCCGCTGTAGCCCTTCTTCTGCGCGAAGTGGAAGTGGCCCTTCATGCCGGCGACCGTGTCGAAGCGGCCGGTGATGGTGTCGGCCTGGGCCTTGATCTCCTGCACGCCCATACAATCGGCGCCCACGCCCTCGGCCCACGCCTCGAAGCCCTTGGCGGCCGCTGACCGGATCCCGTTCAGGTTCAGCGAGACGAGGCGAAACACGCAGCACTCCGCATGGACACTTCCGCCCCCGACAAGACCGTGGCGCGCGAGTTCGTGCAGTTCGCGGTCGAGTCGGGCGTGCTCAGGTTCGGCGAATTCAGGACCAAGGCGGGGCGGCTGTCGCCGTACTTCTTCAACTCGGGCCTGTTCGACGACGGCGCCAAGCTGATGCGCCTGGGCGAATTCTATGCACGCCGCCTGATTGCCTCGGGCCTCGACTTCGACATGCTGTTCGGCCCGGCCTACAAGGGCATCACCCTCGCGGCGGCCGTGGCGATGGATTTCGGCCGGCGCGGCCGCGCCGTTCCGTTCGCGTTCAACCGGAAGGAAGCAAAAGATCACGGCGAGGGCGGCCTTGTGGTCGGTGCACCGTTGCGGGGCCGCACCGTCATCGTCGATGATGTGATCACTGACGGCGCCTCCAAGCGCGAGTCGGTGGAACTGCTTCGCCGCGAGGGAGCCGAGCCGGTCGCGGTCCTCATCGCGCTCGACCGGATGGAACGCGGCGGAGTCGCAGACAACCTTTCAGAGCGATCAGCCGTTGAAGACTTCGAGCGCGACTACGCCATGCCGGTCATCCCGGTCGCCACGGTCGAAGACCTGCTGCAATTCCTGACGTCCCATGCCGACCCTTCGCTTGCTGCCCACGCAGACGCCGTCGCCGGCTATCGCCGGCGTTATGGCGTCTGACGCCATGGCCCTGCCGCGCAAGGCGCGATGGCCCTGGGGCATGGCCCTGTCGGTCGCCTGCGCGCTTCCCGCGGCGGCTGCCGATCAGGGTCCGCGCATTCCGATCTACCAGTGCATCGACGCCAACGGCAAGAAGATCACCTCGGATCGGCCGGTGCGCGAGTGCGCCAACGCGCCGCAGAGCCAGCTGAACCCGGACGGCTCGCTCAACCGCATCGTGCCGCCGCCGATGACCGACGACGAGCGCGCCGAGGCCGAGCGCCGCGACCGCGAGATCAAGGTCATGAACTCGGCCCGGAACGACGCGATCCGGCGCGACCGCAACCTGATGCAGCGCTATCCCGACGAGGTCACGCACCGCAAGGCGCGCGCGAAGGCGCTCGACGAGTTCAGCGGCTCGGTCCGCAACTACGAGGCGCGGATCGCGCTGCTGACGACCGAACGCAACAAGCTGCGCGAGGAAGCCGAGTTCTACGTTCCGCTCAAGAAGCCGCTGCCGGCCAAGCTCAAGCAGCAGATCGACGCCAACGACGCCAGCCTCGAGGCGCAGAACGGCCTGGTGCAGAACCAGCAGACCGAGATCGTCCGGATCAACGCCCTCTACGACGCCGAGCTCGCGCGCCTGAAGAAGCTCTGGGGTGGCGCGCCCGCAGGGTCGCTGGGCCCGCTGCCGGGGCCGCAGGTCACGACCGTCGCCGCGCCCGACCTGACCAAGGCCCCGACCTCGGCCTCGAAGTAGCCGCCATCGGCCGCGCGACGAGCGTCAGGCCAGCTTTCGGCGTAGCAAGGCGCCGACTTCCGCGGGATCGGCCTTGCCGCGACTGGCCTTCATGGCCTGGCCGACGAGCGCGTTGAAGGCCTTGTCCTTGCCCGCCCTGAACTCCTCGACCGACCTGGCGTTGCCGGCGATCACCGCGTCGACGATCCGCTCGAGCTCGCCGGTATCGTTCATCTGGCGCAGGCCCTTGGCCTCGATCAGCGCATCGACGTCGTCGCCTTCGCGCTGCCAGAGCGCGTCGAAGATCTGGCGCGCGGTGGCGTTGGAGATCGTGCGGTCGCCGATCCGCGCGATCAGCGTCGCGAGCGTCTCCGGAGGCACCGGAATCGCCGTCAGCGCGCCGGCGTTCATGCGCCGCGAGATCTCGCCCATCATCCAGTTGGCGACCAGCTTGGGTTCGCGGCTGGCGACGGCGGCGGTCTCGAAGTAGGCCGCGACGTCGCGGCTCTCGGTCATCATCGCCGCGTCGTACGCGCCGAGCGCGTAATCGCGCTCGAAGCGCGCGGCCATGTCCTTCGGCAACTCGGGCATCGCGCCCTTCACGCGTGCGATCCAGTCGGACGAGATGGCGAGCGGCGGCAGGTCGGGATCGGGGAAGTAGCGGTAGTCGTGCGCGTCTTCCTTGCTGCGCATGGCGCGCGTCTCGCCGTGCTCGGCGTCGAATAGGACCGTTGCCTGCTGCACCGTGCCGCCGTCCTCGATCAGGTCGATCTGCCACTGGACCTCGTAGTCGATCGCCTGCTGCATGAAGCGAAAGCTGTTGAGGTTCTTGATCTCGCGCCGCGTGCCGAACGGCGCGCCGGGTCGGCGCACGGAGACGTTGGCGTCGCAGCGGAAGCTCCCTTCCTGCATGTTGCCGTCGCAGATGCCGAGCCACATCACGAGCGCGTGCAGCGTGCGCGCGTAGGCGACGGCCTCGACGCTCGAGCGCATGTCGGGCTCGGTGACGATCTCGAGCAGCGGCGTGCCGGCGCGGTTCAGGTCGATGCCGGACCACGCGCCGCGATAGTCCAGCGGCGCACTGCCGGTCGACTCGCCCGAGGCGGTGTCGTCGCGCTCGACGCCGTGGATCGACTTGCCCGCGTCTTCCTCGAGATGGGCGCGCGTCAGCTGGACCCGGTGCGGCACGTCCGCGACGAAGAAGTCGACGCCGCCGCCCTGCACGACCGGCGTCTCGTACTGGCTGATCTGGTAGCCCTTGGGCAGGTCGGGATAGAAGTAGTTCTTGCGCGCGAAGATCGACATCGGCGCGATCGTCGCGCCCACCGCCAGGCCGAAGCGGATCGCGCGCTCGACGGCGCCGCGGTTGGCGACGGGCAGCGTGCCGGGCAGCGCGAGATCGACGGCCGAGGCCTGCGTGTTCGGCGCCGCGCCGAACGCCGTCGACGCGCCGCTGAAGATCTTCGAGTGCGTCGAGAGCTGGGCGTGCGTCTCGATGCCGATCACGACCTCGAAGCCGCGGATCAGCATCGACTTCCGTTGCGTCGGGCTACTCATCGCTCGCGCCGGTCGCGGGTCGTTGCAGATGCCAGTCCGTCGCCTGCTGGAAGGCATGCGCGGCGTGCAGCAGCGTGCCCTCCGCGAAGTAGTTGCCGACGAGCTGCAGGCCGACCGGCATGTGGGCGTTGCCGAAGCCCGCAGGGATGCTCATCCCGGGCAGGCCGGCAAGGCTCGCGGGCAGCGTGAAGATGTCGGCGAGGTAGTTGGCGACCGGATCGTCGCTGCGCGCGCCGAGCGGCCAGGCGACCGTCGGCGCGACCGGGCCGGCGATCACGTCGCAGCGCCGGAAGCAGGCCTGGAAGTCGTCGGCGATCATCCGGCGCAGCTTTTGCGCCTGCAGGTAGTAGGCATCGTAGTAGCCGTGCGAGAGCACGTAGGTGCCGATCATGATCCGGCGCTTGACCTCGGCGCCGAAGCCTTCGCTGCGGCTGTGCCGATAGAGCTGCTGCAGATCGGCGTAGTGCTCGGCGCGATGGCCGTAGCGCACGCCATCGAAGCGAGACAGGTTCGACGACGCCTCGGCCGGCGCGATCAGGTAGTAGACCGGGATCGAGAGCTCGGTGCGCGGCAGCTGCACGTCGACCAGGGTCGCGCCGAGGCGCGACATCTCGTCGAGCGAGGCGCGCAGGGCGGCCTCGACGTCGGCGGCGAGCGCTGCCGGGAAGAACTCCTTCGGCACGCCGATGCGCAATCCCTGCAGCGGCTTGCCGGCGCTCGCGCCCTCGCGGGCGTGGCCGAGCGCGGCGTGGAAGTCCTGCGGCGGACGCTCGGCGCTGGTCGAGTCGAGCGGATCGAAGCCGCTCATCGCGCCGAGCAGGAGGGCGCAGTCCTCGGCGCTGCGCGCGAGCACGCCGGCCTGGTCGAGGCTCGACGCGAACGCGATCATCCCGTAGCGCGAGCACACGCCGTAGGTCGGCTTGATGCCGGTGATGCCGCAAAAGCTGGCCGGCTGGCGGATCGAGCCGCCGGTGTCGGTGCCGGTCGCCGCGGGCAGCAGGCGCGCCGCGACCGCCGCGGCCGAGCCGCCCGACGAGCCGCCCGGAACGCGGCTCTCGTCCCAGGGATTCCTCGTGATCCTGAACGCCGAGTTCTCGGTGCTCGAGCCCATTGCGAACTCGTCGCAGTTGAGCTTGCCGAGCGAGACCGCGCCGGCCGCGGCGAGACGCGAGACGACGGTGGCGTCGAACGGGCTCTGGTAGCCCGCGAGCATGCGCGAGCCGGCCGTGGTCGGATGGCCGCGCGTGACGAAGATGTCCTTGTGCGCGATCGGGATACCGACGAGCGGACCCTCGTCGCCCGCGGCGCGGCGCCGGTCGGCTTCCTCGGCCTGGACGCGTGCGCCTTCGGGATCGAGGGCGAGCGCGGTGCCCAGGCGCTCGTCGAGTCGGGCGAAGCGGTCGAGCTGGTGCGCCGTGACCTCGACGCTCGACAGCTGCTTCGTCCGGAACGCGCGGGCCAGAGCGGCGACGCCGAGCTCGTGCGGCTCGCCGCTCATTCGATCACCTTCGGAACCAGATAGAAGCCGTCGCTCGTCGCCGGTGCGCTCTGCTGGTTGGCCGCACGGTCGATGGTTTCGCTGACCACGTCGTCGCGCAGCCGCAACTGCACGTGCCCGACCGCGGCCAGCGGCGTGTAGAGCGGCTCGACGCCGCTGGTCTCGACCGCGCTCATCTGCTCGACGATGCGAAAGAAGCTGTTGAGCTGCTCGAGCATCCGCACCTGCTCGTCTTGGCCGAGGTCCAGTCGCGCCAGGTCGGCGATGCGGCGAACGTCTGAAGGGGTCAGGGCCATCTGAGAAGGATCGAACGAACCGGCCCCACATCACGACGCAAGCCCCGGAATGCGGGGTTGCCGCGAGGGGCTTGGGTTATTATCCCCGGTTAATTCACAGCCCTCGTCGCTGCTGCGAAGGGCTCGGCGTCATCCGATTCCTTCCCCCTTTCGAAGTCCACCGGAACGCCTTTCCCGCTACCCATGTTCGGATCCTTTCGTCGCTATTTCTCGACGGACCTCGCGATCGACCTCGGCACCGCCAACACGCTGATCTACGTGCGCGGCAAGGGGATCGTCCTCGACGAGCCATCCGTCGTCGCCATCCGCCACGAGGGCGGCCCCAACGGCAAGAAGACCATCCAGGCGGTCGGCGCCGAAGCCAAGGCGATGCTCGGCAAGGTGCCGGGCAACATCGAGGCCATCCGGCCGATGAAGGACGGCGTCATCGCCGACTTCACGGTGACCGAGCAGATGCTCAAGCAGTTCATCAAGATGGTCCATCCGCGGTCCATCCTGAGGCCGAGCCCGCGCATCATCATCTGCGTGCCCTGCGGCTCGACCCAGGTCGAGCGGCGCGCGATCCGCGAATCGGCGCTCGGCGCCGGCGCGAGCGACGTCTACCTGATCGAGGAGCCGATGGCGGCTGCGATCGGGGCCGGTTTGCCGGTCAGCGAGGCCAGTGGTTCGATGGTGGTCGACATTGGCGGCGGCACGACCGAGGTCGGCGTGATCTCGCTCGGCGGCATGGTCTACAAGGGCTCGGTCCGCGTCGGCGGCGACA